>JAYSSW010000946.1:0-2893 GCA_043720335.1 Planctomycetia bacterium | reverse complement strand
CGGCTGCGGCGAGGAGCAGCAGGCCGAGGAATTTCAGGAAGTGTCCTGCGAACCGCGACATACACCGGCCCCTGGTCTTGGGGAACCTTGGCAGCGTCTTAATAGTATTTTACACTTTGCCCACCCCTATGTCAATGAATTTTCATGTAAAATCTTAAATCTTTTTCTTAACTCGTTGATATGGAACAAGTTGCGCTTGATGGATTGGGACGATTTTCGCGTTGGTTCGCCTACGGCGTGCGCAGGGACGGTGGTTGCGTGGGAGTTTCTTTTCCCGGTGTGATTTGCGCGTCACTCCCGGCAAGCCGGGGGCTATATGGGGGAAGCCCACCTGGCCACCGTCAGCGGTCGCTCCAGTCGGGGGCGTGCAGGGCGTCTTGGACCAGTTCGCGGAAGGCGGGGCCGGCCGACTTCACCTCGCGCTGGATCTCCTCCAACATCAGCGCTTCGGCGGGGCTGATGAAGTTGTCGCTGAACAGGATCTTCCGCAGCCAGGCCGCCTCCTCGTCGCTGACGGCGCCGTCGGCCAGCACGACTTTCTTCAGCACCTGCAGGAAGAACGTGTCGAACTCCGCGTTGACGATGCGGGCCTCGCGGCGGACCTCCTGCAGGAACTCCAGTTCGTCGCGGTCGATCACGTGGTCGGCCAAAATCTCCTCGCGCAGGATCTCGGCCTCGCGCTGGCTGATCTGCTGGTCCAGGAGCAACAGTCGTTTCGCCAATCGTCGCCAGTTCATGGTTCGCCTCGTTGGGGGTGCGCCTTGACAGAAAGCCCGCATTCTCTAGGATAGAACAATCATCGCTCCCATCGTCTAGAGGCCTAGGACATAGCCCTCTCAAGGCTAAGACAGGGGTTCGAATCCCCTTGGGAGCACTTGGCCAAGCTGGCCCTTTTCTACAAGCGGCGGGCGGCGGAATCATCCGCCGCTCGCTGCTTTTGTCTTCGCATCGGGTGCAGCGCGTCGCGCGGGTTGCGAATTCCGGCGATTTTCCAGGCGCAGCTGCGGCTGCCCACGTCTACAATTCTACCCCAGCGTCATAGAACCCGCATCTTGAGCCATCGTCATGGACGAGACGCCCCGCCCTGTGGCCGCGTCCGCGCCGGTCGAAGCGCACGCTTCCGCGCCGTCGGCCTGGCCGCGCTCGGTGCAGCTTGCGCTGGGGCTGCTGCTCACGGCGGGCATCTTCTTCACGCTGGGTCGCTGGTCGTCCGGGCCTGTCGCTTCGCCGCAGCTGTCGAGTCCACACCAGCCGAGCGGCCCGCGTCTCGACCTCAACCGCGCCACCAAGGCCGAGCTGCGGCTTCTCCCCGGCCTGGGCGACACGCTCGCGCAGCGCATCGTCGACCATCGCGCGCAGCACGGGGCCTTCGCTCGCGTCGACGACCTGGGCCGCGTCTCCGGCGTCGGGCCGAAAACGCTCGAACGGCTGCGGCCCTGGATGATCGTGCTGGACGACGACTTCGACGACGACATGCCCGCCACGAGCAAAGCCGTCGCCGTGATGACGCCGAGCGCGAAGCCCGCCGCGAGCCGCAAGGAGCAGCATTTGACGGCGGCGATCAACGTCAACCGCGCCGACGCGGCCGAGCTGATGAAGCTGCCGGGCATCGGCGCGAAGCTGTCTCAGCGCATCGTCGACGAACGCGCACGCGGCGCCTTCCAGTCGGTCGACGAGCTGCGCCGCGTCGCCGGCATCGGCGCCAAGACGCTCGACAAGCTGCGCCCGCACGTCGTGGTGAAGTGACGCTGCCCAAGCCCCACCATGAGCAACGCGATTGGTGGGGGTGCTCGGATTGCAGATTGCAGAGTTTGGATTGCAGATTGAACCCCCCAAGCCCCACCATGAGCAACGCGATTGGTGGGGGTCCAAACCCCCAGGAATCGCTTCGCTCATCCTGGGGCTTGAGGGTGCGTCACTTCGGCAGGATCGCGATGACGCGCTGGATGACGCCGGGGGCCTCGCCGACCACGGGGAGCGGCGGCTGGGCGGCGCCGTCGGTCGCCAGCCACTGCTGCGGGTCGCGGGCGTAGGACTTGCCGGTGATCGTTTCGAGCGAGACGTAGGCGCTGTCGCGCAGGGCCACGTCCTTCTCGGTGCGGAGGATGTAGACGAGCGTGTCGACGCAGTCGGCGTCGCGGTACTTGCCGAGGGCGCGGATGGCGATGTTCTTCTCGTCCTGGGTCTGCTGGCGGTCGCCGAGGCTGGCGTCGGCGGCGGGGCCGGGCTGGCGGGCCACGCGGACCAGCAGGTGCTTCGCCTCGGTGTCGCCCGTCTTCTCCAGGGCGGCCAGCGACTGCTTGCGGATCAGGTGGTTGTACTCGGCCGTGAAGGGCAGGCGCGGCTGCTGGTAGATCTCCTCCAGCGACCGGGCGGCGCGCGGGTCCTTGTACCCGCCCAGCGTGTTGATCGCCGCCAGCCGGCAGAGCGGCTCGCGGTCCTCCTTCGCGGCGGTCGTCAGGATGTTCAGGTAGGCCTCGCGCTCCTTGCCGACGCCCGGCTCCTTCAGGTCGCACAGGGCCTGGGCGCGGCGGGTGTGGTCGTTGCTGTCGCGCAGGACTTCGAGCGGGTCGGGCCTGCTTCCCCAGGCGATGTAGCGCCAGTCGCGCTCGTTGCTGGTGATCTCGTGCCAGAAGCTGCCGCATCCGCACGAGGCGAACAGGAAGGCCGCCGCGCCGAACCAACGGGCCAGGCGACGGACGAGGCGGAGATCAGGCTGGAACGCGGTTGCCACCGGGAAGCCTCCCTGCAAGGGACGACACTGCGCACGGGCGCTCGAGGAAAATTCGGAGGCGTGCCTATAACGTCACGGGTGGAGCGGATCAAGGGCAATGTCCGAAAGAAATCGCGCCCGGCGACGCAAGTCGTCGTCGAAGTGCGGCAGCGGTGAGGT
>JAYSSW010000945.1:0-2893 GCA_043720335.1 Planctomycetia bacterium | reverse complement strand
CTGCCCTGGGGATTTGCATCCCCAGGGCAGCAGCCCTGGGCTTTCAACCCTTTTGTTGCGTCCGACGTGAGAGGTTTGTCCTGTCTCTCCCTGTTTCTCCTTCGTGGTTCCAATTCCCTTCTCACCGAGGCGCCATGCGGAGCGCCCCGTCGAGGCGGATGACTTCGCCGTTGAGCATCGGGTTCTCGACGATGTGCCTCGCCAGGGCGGCGAACTCGTCGGGGCGGCCCAATCGCGACGGGAACGGGATCTGCTGCCCCAGCGACACGCGGGCCGCTTCGGGCAGGCCGGCCAGCAGCGGCGTGTCGAAGACGCCCGGCGCGATGGTGACGACGCGGACGCCGAACCGGGCCAGCTCACGCGCCAAGGGCAAGGTTAGGCTGGCGACGCCCCCCTTCGACGCGGCGTAGGCGGCCTGGCCGACCTGCCCATCGAACGCGGCGATCGACGCTGTCTGGATCAGCACGCCGCGTTCGCCGTCCGCCGTCGGCTCGTTGCGCGTCATCGCCTGAGCGGCCAGCCGGGCGACGTTGTAGGTGCCGATCAGGTTGACCTGGATCACCCTGGCGAACGAGGCGAGCGGGGCGGGGCCGTCCTTGCCGAGCATCCGTTCCGCGAGGGCGACGCCGGCGCACTGGATGGCGCCGTGCAGCTCGCCGAAGCTTGTTGTGGCCAAGTCGATGGCCGCCTGCACCGCGACTTCGTCGGTGACATTGGCGTGGGCGAAGCGCGCGGTTGATCCAAGCTCCGTGACGAGTTTCGCCCCGGTGTCGGCGTTGAGGTCGGCGACGACGACGTTGGCCCCGGCACCGACGAGCATGCGAGCGCACGCCGCCCCCAGCCCGGAGCCGCCGCCGCTGACAAGGAAGGTGCGCCCTGCGATCTGCATGGTGGTGGCCTCGGTGGAAGGGAGGATTCGTTCCGTAACGAACCATGAGAGCCACGACTGGCAAGGAGTGGCTAACCCGAATCCCATACTCGGAATCCGAATCGTCGCGCGGGTCCAGCCACTCCTTGCCAGTCGTGGCTCTGAAAGTCGTCTCACTCCTGCCCGCGCCAAGTATAACGGCTATGATCGGCTTTCCAGCCCGGCCCGCCAAGCCCTTCCTGCACGACACGCACCGAGACGACGCGATGAGCCTGACCGTTGACCAGTTGACCAAGACCTTCCCCACGCGGTCCGGCGACCTGCCGATCCTGCGCGGCGTGTCGCTCACCCTCGCCGACGGCGACGCCCTCGCCATCCTCGGCCCCTCCGGGTCGGGCAAGAGCACGCTGCTGCACCTGCTCGGCACGCTCGACCGCCCCACCGCAGGCACCTACCGCCTCGGCGACCAGCAGCCGTTCACGCTCGCCGACGACGCCCTGGCCCGCTTCCGCAATCGGCACATCGGCTTCGTCTTCCAGGAACACCACCTGCTGCCCCAATGCTCCGTGCTGGAGAACGTGCTGATACCTACTCTCGCCAGCACGGTCGACAACCCCGACGAACTGCTGAAGCGGGCCCACGAACTGCTCGACCGCGTCGGCTTGTCGCACCGTCTCGACCACCGCCCGGCCGAGCTGTCGGGCGGCGAGAAGCAGCGCGTCGCCGTCGCGCGTGCGCTCATCTTCAAGCCGATGCTGCTGCTCGCCGACGAGCCGACCGGCAACCTCGACCGCAAGTCGGCCGAGACGGTCGGGCAGCTTCTTTTGGAGGTGCACCGCCAGGAGAAAAACCTGCTCGTCGTCGTCACGCACAGCCTCGACCTCGCCCGCACGCTGCCCCGGCAGATGGAGATGAACGACGGGTTGTTGCAGGCGCATCCCCAAGCCCCAGGATGAGCGAAGCGATTCCTGGGGGTTTCGACCCCCACCAATCGCGTTGCTCATGGTGGGGCTTGGCGCTCCTTCCTTTCCATTTCCATTGAAACCAACACCATGACCACCTTCCGCCTGCTCCTGCGCAACCTCCGCTACCACGGGCGTGGCAACCTCGCCGTCTTCCTCGGCGTCGCGCTCGGCACCGCCGTCCTCACCGGCGCCCTGCTCGTCGGCGACTCGCTGCGCGGCAGCCTGCGCGCCCTCTCCCTCGACCAGCTCGCCTGGGTCGAGCAAGCCCTGGTGCCAGGCCGCTTCTTCCGGGCGGCGCTCGCGGACGAACTTCCCGCGGAGAAGCACGCCCCGGCCATCCTGCTGCAAGGGAGCGCGTCGCGCAAGCTTGGCGACGGTGATGATGAGCGCCAGCGCGTCGGCAAGGTCACCGTCCTCGGCGTGTCGCCGGCGTTCTGGGCGAAGGACGCCGTCCCCGAAGGCGCCGACTTCTGGAACGGCACGTCGGCCGAGGTCGTCCTCAACCGCTCCCTCGCCGACGCGCTCGGCGCCAAGATCGGCGATTCGGTATCGCTCCTAGTCCAGCGGGCCGACGCCATCCCGCGCGAATCGCTGCTCGGCAAGCGGCGCAGCGACGACGTGCTCGAAACGCTCAACGTGACCGTCAAACGCATCGTCCCCAACGAAGGGCTGGGCCGCTTCTCGCTCAAGCCGTCGCCGCTGCCGGCGCTCAACGCCTTCGTCCCGCTCGGCTGGCTGCAAGGGAAACTCGACCAGCCCGGCAAAGCGAACGCGCTGCTCGTGCAGGGCGCCGACGTTTCGCTCCCGACCGTCCTCGCCAAGAAGCACACCCTCGACGACTGGGGCCTGCGGCTGCGCACCCCCGCCGACCGCGCGGTCTCACTGGTCAAGTTCCTCGATCCGCGCAGCGCCGACGGCGGCAAGCTGAAACGCAAACGCTGGGACGGCCGCGTCCCCGACGAGCTGGCGAAGGCCGCCGACGCCAACGGCGGCGTCCTCACCCGCGAGATCGTGACGGCGTACTACGAGCGGGCCTTGCCGTACACCAGCCTCGAAAGCG
>JAYSSW010000944.1:0-13075 GCA_043720335.1 Planctomycetia bacterium | reverse complement strand
GGTCGCAGCGCGTGTTGACCCCGCCGCCTCAGACGGCGGCGGGCTTGATATCGTCGCATGAATCACGCCAGCGCTTCCGCCGCCTGCGACGCCGCGACGCGGCCGGCGGCGTCCCAGCCGCGTGCGGCGTAGTACGCGTCGACCATCGCGTCGAGGCGTTCGCGCGGCAAGGTCGCGTCGGCGCCGCTGGTCGCCAGGCCCTCCGACAAGAAACGCTTCGGCAGCGTGTCCTCGGCGCGGGTCCAGCCTTCGCGCTCGTTGAACCGCTTCTTCGCAGTCACGATGCGGCGGGCGACGGCGTGCAGCTCGTCGGCCGTCACGTCCCAGCCGGTGACTTTCACGAGCATGTCGGCGCTCTCGGCGTAGAAGTCCGCGAAGACGCCGCGCAGGAACTTGCACAGAATCAGCGAATCCATCAGGGCAGCTTTGTCCTCGGTTTCAATGGCGAGTCGAGCGCTGTCGATGGTGCCGTGCATGCGGTCGACCTTGTTGGAGAAGTCGGCCTCGTAGGCGCCGGAGCGGTTGTGGTCGGCGCCGCGCGAGCCGACGGCGAAGCCGAGCGCCATTGTCTGCAAGGTGCGTGGCTCGTAGCCGGGGATCTCCAGGCCCTTGACATGCGGGGCGAAGTCGGCGGAGTTGTGGCCGATCACGTCCGCCGCGATGCGGGTCCCTTCGCCGAGCAGCCGGCCCAGCCCTTCGCGCCGGCCGATGAGGCGGATCAGGTCGAGCATGCGCGCCGCGTTGCCGAACCGCAGCGTCGCGTCGGGGAGGAAGCCTTTCTCGGCGCACTCCATCGCGAAGGCGATGCTGGCGCCGGTCGAGATCGTGTCGAGGCCGAACTCGTCGCACAGCTTGGCGGCTTCCAGCACGGCGTCCTTGTCTTGGATACCGCAGAGCGGGCCGAGCGCGAACAGGCTTTCGTACTCCAGCCGCACCGGGCCGGACGGGGCGGCGTACACGTGCTCGCAGCCGATGGTGCAGGCGGCGCACGACTGCCGGGCGACGCGGCGGGCGTCGTTGAGCGCTTCGCCGGAAAGCTGCTCGGCCCCCTCGAAACTGCCTTGCTGGAAGTTGCGCGTCGGCAGCGCGGACAGCCGGTTGAACGTGAGCAGGTTGGCGACGGTGCCGAGTTCGCGGTACTTCGCGGTGGCCGGCCCGAACGACTTCTTCGACAAATCGCGCGCCAGCCGCACGACGCCGTCCGGGTCGGCGACCGCGACGCGCTGCGTTCCCGCGACGGCGATGGCTTTCAGCAGTTTCGACCCCATCACCGCGCCGAGTCCGCCGCGCCCGGCGTGGCGGTTGTCGTGGCTGATGGTGGCGTAGCGAACGCGGTGCTCGCCGGCGACGCCGATGATCGCGTGGTGGAACGCCGGCCCCAGCTTCGCCCGCAGCATCTCGGCCGCTTGCTGCGCGGATCGGCCCCACAAGTCGTCGGCCGGTTCGATGCGAACGTCCCCTTCCTCGATCACCAAACAGCTCGGCGCCTTCGCCGCGCCGACGAGGACGAGCGCGTCCATGCCCGCGCGTTTGGCGGCGAGGGCGAAGTGCGACGACGACAGAGCGTCGTTGAGCCGTTGCGTGAGCGGCGACTTGCCCGCGACCGCGAACTTCGCCGACGTGGTCAGCGGCGTGCCGACGAGCGGGCTGAGCGCGAAGACGAGCGGCGCGTCGGGCGACAGGGGATCGACGCCGGGGGGCGCTTCCTGGTGCAGCAGCCAGGTCGCCAGGCCGACGCCGCCGAGGAAGCGGCGCAGCGTCGCTTCGGGGAGAGGCCGCCAGTCGAAGGCGCCGCTGCCGAGATCGACGCGAAGGTAGCGACCGTGGTAGCCGAACATGCGATTCATCCCCCGGCGTCGGCGGACAACAGCAGCAGTTTCGCGTCGTCGGCCAGCGGCGTTGCCAGGTCGTGCACGAAGGCGACGCCATCGAGCGACAGCAGGTAATGCGGCGAAAGTTTCCCGTCGGCGTTGAGCAAATCAACCAACCCCGCGTGCTGCACGCGGAGCAGCCGCAGCGCGTCGGCGACCGTGGCCGCGACGATGCGCGATGTCGCAACGCCGGCACGCTGGCGGGGGACGCCGAAAAACTCGACCAATACCGACGGCATGCTTGTCATCCGCAGCGAAGGGAGCAAAACAATCCTCAGGTTCATGATACGCTTTGTGAGGCCAAGCATGGGACATCGCCTGGCCTCACGAACCCGGAGCGGAAGCGATGGGATCGCAGCGAACCATGCAGGCGGAAAATTCTCGCTCCGCGTGTCGTCGTGCGATCCCATCGCTTGCGCTCCGGGTTTGTGGGGTCCAAGACTGCCACGCAGGAGAAAGCGGAATGGAGGGAATGCTGGAAACCCGCACACTCAGGGCGCCGATTTCGGCCCATCTGCGCACCGACCATGTTGCGCTGCCCGAAGACTTGACCGTGCAGCAAGCGCTCGACCGCCTGCTCGAACAGCAGCCGCAGGGGCGCATCCTTTACTTCTACGTCGTCGACGACGCGGGCCGGCTGCGCGGCGTCCTCCCCACGCGGCGGCTGCTGCTGTCGCCGCGCGAGCGCAAACTGTCCGAGATCATGGTCGCGCCGGTCATCGCCATCCCGCACCACGCCACGGTGCTGGAGGCGTGCGAGTTCTTCGTGCTGCACAAGCTGCTGGCCTTCCCTGTCGTCGACGACGACCGCAAGCTGCTCGGCCTCGTCGACGTCGACCTCTACACGTCGGAGATGCACGAGCTGGAGACCAGTTCCGGCAGCAGCGACCTGTTCCAGCTCATCGGCGTCTACCTCCAGCCGAAAAGCACCGACTCGCCGTGGACCTCGTTCCGGCAGCGCTTCCCCTGGCTGCTCGCGAACATCGGCGGCGGCCTCCTGGCGGCGGTGCTGACGGGGTTCTTCGAGGCCGAGCTGGAGCGCGTCGTCGCGCTGGCGCTTTTCATCCCCGTCGTGCTGGCGCTGGCCGAGAGCGTGAGCATCCAGTCGGTCAGCCTCGCCCTGGAGGCGATGCGCGGACAGCCCCCGACCTGGCGCCGGCTGCTGCGCAAGCTGCTGCGCGAGGCGTCGACCGGCGTGCTGCTCGGCGCTGCCTGCGGGCTGTCGGTCGCCGTCGTCGCCCTGGCGTGGATCGGGCTGCCGCGCCTGGCGGTGTGCATCCTGGGAGGCATCGCGGGGGGCGTCACGAGCGCCGCGGCGATCGGGCTGGCGATCCCGAACCTGCTGCGGCTGTGGAGCCGCGACCCGCAGGTCGCCGCCGGCCCCGTCGCCCTGGCCCTCGCCGACATGGCGACGCTGCTTCTGTATTTCGGCCTGGCGCGGCTGCTGCTGTGAGAGCGGGTTCGCAGCGGTTCCGCGTCAATCGTCGTAGTCGTCGTCGTCGTACTGCGCTTCGCGGCGACGGCGGGCGAGGCGTTTGCGGCGTTCCTGGTCCTCTTTTTTCCGCTCCGCCGCCTCGCTGAACCGCGCCTGGAAATCGGCGTTCAGCACCAGAGGATAGGCGAAGCAGACACAAAGAACGCTGATCGCCGCCGTCACGTAGGCGCCGGACCCGAGGATCCGCATCATGGTGGTCGGCTGCATCCAGCAGTAGACGCCGACGCCGACCCACCAGCACGCGGCCACCACGCCCATGACCAGCGACACATGCAGCATCGCAGGCGACTCTCGGCGTTTCAGGCAGATCGGCCCGATCACCTGGACGCAGACCACCAGCGGGAAGAGCCACTGGAAAAGCATGTTGAAGAGCATCGTCCCCAGGTCCTGGCGCCCGCCGAACATCACGTCGAACTGCTGCACATAGGTGGGAGCATAGATGAAGACGCCAGCGACAAGGTTGGCGACGAACGCGACCATCATCCAGCGGAAGATTTTCACGGTGAAGCGGACAAACTCCTCGTTCTCGACGATGGAGATCGGCTTGCTGTCGTCGCGAAGCCGCGCGGGGATGGGAGGATCGTCGTCGTCCACGGCGGGCAGCAGGTTGGGGAAGCGGTGCTGGCACTCGGGGCACGCGAGCGTCGCCGGCGCGGCGCTGGCCGCGAAGGCGTTGCCGCAGTGGGGGCAGCAGATCGTCATAAGCAGGAATCCTCTCGCGGCAGAGGCGCGAAAAAAGCCCCGTGCGGCTCGGCACGGGGCGTTGGCGTCGGGCCGGAAACGCGTCATTCGTCGTCGCGCGGACGGCGCGGACGCTTGATCCCTTCATCGTCGCTCGAACGGGGACGGCTGCGGCGGGGACGGTCGTCCTCCTCCTCGTCCTCGTCGTCATAATCGTCGAGGGCACGGCGGCGACGGCGGCCCGATCCGGCGCCCGCGTCGTCGCCGATGTACTCGGCGCTGCCGAAGCCGAGGATCGGCCAGAAGATGAAGCCGAGGAAAGCCAGACCGACTCCGAAGCCGCCTCCCTTGCCGAAATTCTGGGCGATGCCGATCATGACGATGATGATGATGATGATGTTGACGAAGGGGATGAAGAACAGCAGGATCCACCACAAGGGCTTGCCCGCGATCTCCAGCATCACCACGACGTTGTAGATCGGGATGATGGCGGCCCAGCCTGGCTTGCCGGCTTTGACGAAAGCCGTCTACATTCCAGCGATCATCAGGACGATTACACCGAGGTAGATCACCAAGCCGACCATGGCGCCTGCCTGACTGCCCTGGTTGAAATTCTGTTGCGCGAACAACGCCGCATTCATTCTCGTCCTCCGTAGGAACTCAAGGGATGGTTGTTGAATAGGAAGAATGTAGCGACGATGCTTGCAATGTACAAGCAAGCAATCGCGATTGCGACCGACCTTTTTTTCGCCGCTCGCACCCCGCGACCACCCCGCGACGATGTGATGGAATGCGCCGATTCTGCGAGCGGAGACTTGTTGCACGCCGTGCAACGCCTGTCAACACTCCTCCAAAGATCGAGAACCGGACGACGAAGCCCTCGGATTCGCTGGCAAGGGCAGGCACGTTCGCCGTCGAGCTTCACGAAGGCCTCGAAATCGTGCTCGGGAACCGAGCCAGGCCGCTCGCCCCGTTTGAAGCATTTCGGGAACGGCGTCGCGGCGAGACGCCTGTTCGCCGGATCAAGGAAAGTGCGACACGAAAAGCCAGGGACAAAGTTCACCCAAGACCGCCTCACGCCGTCGCCGCCACTTGCAAGTGTTGTTCGATCAACTGCCTCGCCGCCGCTAGAGCTTCTTCGTCCTCCAGATCCCACACGCCGCCAGCATCCAAGCGGCCAGCCACCATCGCCAAATTGGCCAGCGTCTGGCCGATTCGCCATTCGGGGCAGAGTCGGCCGAGTTGACCGAGCGCAGCCAAAAGGTCGCGGCGTGTTTGTTCTGCTTGTGTCATCGTTTCTCTTCCATCGCCCCCGACCTGCCGCCGCCATTCGCTCCGCTACGCCAGGATGTCGCGGACGACGGCGCCGTGGACGTCGGTGAGGCGGAAGTCGCGGCCGCTGTAGCGGTAGGTGAGGCGTTCGTGGTCGAGTCCCATCAGGTGCAGGATGGTGGCGTGCAGGTCGTGGACGTGGACGCGGTTCTCCTCGGCGCGGAAGCCGAACTCGTCGGTGGCGCCGTGGGCGACACCCCCTTTGAAGCCGCCGCCGGCGACCCAGAGGGAGAAGCCCCAGTGGTTGTGGTCGCGGCCGTCGCCGCCCTGCGAGGCGGGGGTGCGGCCGAACTCGCCGCCCCAGAGGACGATGGTTTCGTCGAGCAGGCCGCGCTGCTTGAGGTCGTGGAGCAGCCCGGCGATGGCCTGGTCGCTGCCGAGGGCGAGCTGGCGGTGCTGGGCGTCGTTGTTGCCGTGCGTGTCCCACGGCTGGCTGGCGCCGGAGTAGATCTGCACCGCGCGCACGCCGCGTTCGACCAGCCGCCGGGCCAGCAGGCAGTTGTTGGCGAAGACGCTGCGGCCGTACAGGTCGCGCGTGCGCGTCGTTTCCTGGTTCACGTCGAACGCTTCCTGGGCGGCGGTCTGCATGCGGAACGCCATCTCCATCGAGGCGACACGGGCGTCGAGCAGCGGGTCGGCGCCGCGCCGCTCGGCCTGCATCGCGTTGAGCCGCTGCATGAAGTCGAGCTGCCGGCGCTGGCTGTCGGGGCTGAGGTGCTGGTTCTGCAGGAACGGCAGCACGGTGCGCGGGTCGAAGTTGGCGGGCAGGTTGATGTGGCAGCCCTGGTAGACGCCGGGCAGGAAGCGGTTGCTCCAATTCGCCGCTCCGTTGACCGGCAGCCCCGGCGCCAGCACGATGTAGCCGGGCAGGTTCTGGTTCTCCGTCCCCAGCCCGTACACCATCCACGAGCCGTAGCTCGGCCTCAAGGCTTGCAGGTGGCCGCTGTTCATCATGAACATCGACGGCTCGTGGTTGGGGATGTCGGTATGCATCGAGCGGATGACGCACAGGTCGTCGGCGAACCTGGCGACGTGCGGGTAGATCTCGCTGATCGGCAGGCCCGACTGGCCGCAGCGCGGGAAACGGAAGGGGGACGGCCGCAGCCCGACCGTGGCGTTCTCGGTGCGCAGCGACGCGATGCTGGCCGGGCGCTGCCCCTGGTAGGTGCGCAGGGCCGGCTTGGGGTCGAAGGTGTCGACCTGCGACGGCCCGCCGTTCATGTACAGGTGGATGATGTGCTTCGCCTTGGCCGGGTGGTGCGTCGGCTTCGGCGCCAGCGGCCCGCCGACCGGCGCGTCGGCCGCGAGCACCCCCGCCAGCCCGACCATGCCGAAGCCGGCGCCGACCCGGGACAGGAGCTCGCGGCGCGAGAGGGGGAGGTGGTCGAGCATGGCGGGGTCTCGTTCTAAATCGCTCAAGATTATCCTGAAACGTGGGCATTGCTACGTGGGCGATCGCTAGGGCCTCGGCGGCAGGAAAACCGGGGCGGCGATCTCGCGCTGCCAGATCGGCTCGTTCGCCACGTTCGTCGCATGCAGGGTCCGGCGCTGCTGGAAGGGGTTCATCGGGTTCTTCGCCGACTCGGTCTTCACGCTCAGCGTCACGTCGCCGATCTTGGGGTTGATCGCTTCCGCCGGCATCGGGAAGCGCTTGCTCTTGTCGGCGTCCAGCGCCTCGACCTTGCCCGTTTCCAGGTCGACATGGGCGACGCCGGACGCCGCTTTCCGGGCGGCCTTCTCGATCTCCGGCGTCGGCCTTGCTCCGCCCGCGTAGAAGGCGTTCGCCTCCCAGGTCAGCCACAGGCTTTTCCCGTCCGTGCGAGCGCCGCTGCGGAACGAGAGCCCGTACGCAGGCTCGACGGAGACCCAGCCAGGGAAGCCGAGCGGCTTCGCTTCGAGGAGCAGCTTGCCGTCGGCGCTGTCGAGGACTCGGATCGTGTCGCTCCCCTTCAGGACGAAGAGGCGGTCGTTGGTGGCGAGAAGCGTCTGGCCGCCGACCGCGACGCTCCAGAGCAGCTTGCCCGTGGCGAGTTCGAGCGCGTCAACGCCTCCCTTCACGCCGGGAAAGAAGCCGACCTTTCCCGCAGGATCAGCGACGCCGGCGCCCGGCAGGGTGCGCGCCGTTTGCTGGCCGACCGCGTCGGCTGCGAACGCCGCGAGGCACAGGATCGCGGTCAGAAAACCAAGGCTGCGTTGCATGGTGAAACCCTCGAATGGTTAAGCACGGCTCGTCGCTGCGGTGAACGGGTTGGTGTCGATCTGGACATGCGCGAGGAAATGGTGATCCATGTCGAGATCCTTCATCACGTCGCGGTACGAATCGACGCCGCCGGGCCTGGGGAGCGGGTCGCCGTCCTCGGCCATGCCTTCGAAATGCAGTTCGAGGGCCTGCTTCATGTTCGCCACGACTTTCTGGACCGTCCTGCCCACCGCTGCGCAGCCAGGCACGTCAGGGCAGTGGGCACTGTAACCCGTTGAGGTCTTGCCGATGACGATGAGAAATGGGGCCATTTGTTTTTAATCTGCCAGTCTTCAAGTGTCAAGCCAACGACACGGCTGAATTCCGCGGTGTTGTGGGTGACAAGAGTCAAATGGTTCGACAGCACAATCGCTGCGATCAGCATATCGTTCGGCCCTATCGGAGTGCCCTTGGTCGCCAGGTCCGCTCGCACTCGTGCATATTCTTCTCCAGACATGTCATCGAACGGCAACGAGAGGAACTCGGAGCGGAACGCCAGTACATCAGCCAGGTTTTTCGATGGGTTGTTGCTCCGCAAGACGCCGAACAGAAGTTCCGCAACGACGACGGAACACAGAACAATGTCGCTGCGGTGCATGGCCGCGAATTTGGCGGCGACGGGCGATGCGGCTCCAAATCTCAAGTACTGGACACAGGTGTTGGTGTCGAGCAGGTATTTCACGGCAGCGCCTCGCGCTCCTCGATGTCGCCCTGCGGGTGCCGCTTGAACGTCGGGTCCGAGATGGAGCCTGCGGTTTTCTCAATGAACCGCAGCCACGCGGCACGGTCCATCATCGTGGCAGGGATGGAAGTCTCAATCGTCTCGACCGTGATGCGGACTGTTTTGAGCGCGTCGCTTTTGCCGAGCGGCACCGACAGGTTCAGCACGCCATTCTCCCCGACCTGGGCTGTCACGACCGTTTTCATGGCCATCTCCTTTCTTCGGCAACCACGCTGGCAATCGGCCGATCACGCCCCGAAAACAGCATCGACCGCCATCCGCCAGCCAGTCAAGGCCGGTTCAGCGTCCACGATTTCTCCGACATGGAAGACGACCGCTTTCGTCGGCTCAACGGCCCTGTAGGACGTGACCGTTCCTGCTTCTGGATCGACGTCCCACACGACCAGCGTGCCTGCGGCGAATTAGTCGGCTCGTTTGACAGCCATCTCCGCTTCCGCCGCCGGGCCGTAGTCGTTCTCGCTGCGGACCTCGACGGCGAACTGGGGGACGCCGTGGATGAAACGCATGCGGTTCTGCGGCGTGGGTCCGTCGTAGTACGACGCGTCGGGCGAGAAGGACTCGCGGCCCGACGGCAGCTCCGGGACCGCGTAGCCGACGCCGTCCGCGTAGGCCTTGCCAATGCCGGTCGATTTCACGTAGTCGCGCAGGGAAACCGCGATCTCGAACGCGACGCTGCTGGGCAGGTCTCCGCGGGGCATGAGCTGGACGATCCTTCCTGCGATGAGTTCGGCTTTCCCCTCGACGCGGTAGAGGTCGTCAAGCGTCTCACGCATGATGATGTCGGTCGCCATGAATCGTCCTCGCACTCTCGTCAAGATCACCTCGACCATCCCATGCATCTTACTGCGACGCCGATCGTCGCTCCAAATGAGGAATCGGGTTAATCGACCCACTGGAACTCGTTCGACGCGAGGATCGCCTGGGCGAACTGCTGCCAGGCGCCAAGGTGGTCGGCGGGGCGCTGCGTCTGGGCTTCACGCAGGAACAAAAGGCTGGCGTGCCGCTCGGCGGGCGACGGCTCACGCCCGTAGGCGATGCGGAACGCTAGTGCGACGCGCGCCTCGTCGCCGGGCGCGGCCTTCTCCAGCCGATTCGCGAACGCCTTGGCCGTCTCGATGGTGAAGTCGCTGTTGAGCGCGAAGAGCTGCTGCTGCGGGACCGTCGTCACGCTGCGGCGGTCGCTCGTCACGTTCGCGTCCGGGAAGTCGAACAGCACCAGCAGCGCGTTCGGCTCGACGCGGCTGATCTTCGCGTACAGCGTGCGGCGCACGTTGTCGCCCTTGTTCAAGTCGAGCGACGGGCCGCCCCGCGCCGGGTCGAGCCGGCCGGAAGCGGCGAGCCAGGCGTCGCGCCACGCCTCGAAGTCGAGACGGCGCGGCGTGTGGCGCCAGAGATGGTGGTTCTCCGGGTCGCGCTCGGCGTTCACGGCGACGCTCGTGGTACTCATCTGGTAAGCGCGCGACAGCAGGATCTCGCGGTGCAGCCAGTGGAGCGACCAGCCGTTCTCCATGAAGCGAACCGAAAGGGTGTCGAGAAGTTCGGGATGGGTCGGGCGGTCGCCGAGGACGCCGAAGTTGCTCGGAGTGCCGACGATGCCCCGGCCGAAATGGTACTGCCATACGCGGTTGACGATGACGCGGGCGGTGAGCGGGTTGCCAGGCGACGCGACCGCTTCGGCGAGTTCGAGCCGGGTGAACTTGCCCGCTGCTTCCTTCGTCTTCGCCGAGGGCAGGACGCGCAGGAAGCCCGGCGGCGCCGGCTCGCCGAGGCGTTCGACGTTGCCTCGGATGTTGACCCGCAGCGCCGTTCCGCCGCCGGTGATGGCGTGGGCCATCGGCAGTGGCGGCGGGGCTTCCTTGCGAAGCGAGTCCAGTTCCGCCTTGCGCGCCTCGAACTCCTTCTGGGCTTCCTCGTTCTTCTTGTCACTGCTCTTCGCCTTCTCGGCCTTCTTGAATCGTGTTTCCGCTTCCTTGAACCTCTTCTCCCATGTTCGGAATTTCTCGACGGTCGCAGGGTCGGTCAGCGGCGTCTCGACGAGGTTCGAGCCGTTGTACGCCGCCGCCAGGGAGTAGTAGTCGCGGGTCGGGACCGGGTCGTACTTGTGGTCGTGGCAGCGGGCGCAGGCGACCGTGATGCCGAGCAGGCCGCGCGTCAGCGTGTCGACGCGGTCGTCAAGTTCGTCGGCGATGACCTGCGGCGCCACCGAGCCGCGATGGTACTCCGCCCCCAGCCCCTGGAAGCCGAGTCCCGCCAGCTTGACGAACAGGTCCGCCTCCGGGTCGCTGACGAGGTCGCCGGCCAACTGCAAGCGCACGAAGCGATCGTACGGCATGTCGTTGTTCAGCGCCTGCACCACCCAGTCGCGGTAGCGCCAGGCGTGCGGCCGCGTGTTCACGAACGCCAGCGCCTTGTCCTCGGCGTAGCGCGACACGTCGAGCCAATGACGCGCCCAGCGCTCGCCGTGGTGCGGCGACGCCAGCAGCCGGTCGACCACTTTCGCGAACGCCGTCGGCGACTCGTCCTTCAGGAACGCGTCGATCTCGTCGATGGTGGGCGGCAGCCCGACCAGGTCGAATGTCACGCGCCGCAACACGTCGCGCTTGGCGGCGGGACCGACCGGCTTCAGGTCGCGCTTCTCCAGCTCGGCGAGGATGAAATGGTCGATGTCGCGCTGCGGCCAGGCGGCGTCCTTCACCTTCGGCAGCGGCGACTTCACCGGCGGCTGGAACGCCCAGAACTGCTTCGCCTTGTCCCAGTCGACCTCCTTCGCGACCTTCGCTTCGCCGACGCGCGGGTCGGGGGCGCCCATCTTGATCCACGCCTCGAAGTCGGCCAGCACCGCGCCTGGCAGCTTCCCGCTCGGCGGCATCTTCGTGTCGTGCGTGTAGCGCAGCGCCTTCAGCAGCGTCCCTTCCTGCGTCTTGCCCGTGACAACAGCCGGGCCGTTGTCGCCGCCTTTGACAAGGCCGTCGCGCGTGTCGACCAGCAGCGCCGCCTTCAGCTTCTTGTTCGTCTTCGCTTCAACCGAGTGGCAGCGGTAGCAGTGCTCGACCAGCACCGGACGGATCTTCTTCTCGAAGAACTCGACGCCGTCGCCGCTCTGGGCCTGGCAGCGGTTCGCGCCAACACCAACGAAAGTCATGGCAAGCAGCGGCAGGAAAGCACGGAGCTTCATGGGCAGGTTCGCCTGAAGGAGACGCCGAGGGCGGGTCGTGGATCGGCGGAAGGAGGGAGCAGCGTCGCGATGCCCGAATGTTATCGGAGATCGGGCCTGCACGCAATTTGAATTCGGGACGAGCGATTGCAATGACGCGCGTTGTGGGCTTTGGCAAAGTTTTTTTTGGCGATTCATCTATGCGACGGACCATTAGATTTGGCGATCCTCGGCTGTTTGCACCAAAGGTGCTGCATAACGCAGCCCAGGGTCGCGCAGCGCACCCTGGGAATAAACAGCAAGCCAACCTCTGCCCCAACGGGGCTGCATCGCCTGGAAATGTGATCGGCGATGCAACGCCGTTGGCGTAGAAAGCAAGCGTGTTTTTCCCGATCCCAGGGTGTGCTGCGCGACCCTGGGCTGTGCTATAAAGCACCTTTGGTGCAAAAGGCGGGACGTACTTCCGCTAATCTGGAAGTTTCATCCGTCAAGAAATCGCGGCTTCAAAAGCATCAACGGCAGAACAATCTCTGATGCAAGCGGACTTGTCACTCGCGCTGCGCACGAATCACCGCAGCGGGCGGCCTTCGAGGGCTTGGTTGTTGGTGTCGATGATGTGGAAGTGGTGGATGCCGGGCTTGGTGGCGTCGCGGTGGGTCCAGACGACGGTCTTGGCGGGCGTGACCTCCGTGAGCTTCACGTCGTTCTTGGCCGCGTGGTGGCTGGTGATGACGGTGTTGCCGTCGGGCAGGCGCTGCACGCCGCAGGCGTCGTTGATGGGGCGGCCTGGCAGGTCGTCGTTGGACACCTGCCAGACGGTCTTGCCCTCGGCGTTCACTTCGATGACGAGATCGCCGAGGGTGCAGCCGATGAGGGTGTTGCCGTTGTCGAGGCGGATCGCGGTGAACGGCATGTTCGGCGTCTTCACCTCCCAGACGACCTCGCCCTTCGGCGAGTACTCGCGGACGACCTTGTCGAGCAGTTGCGGCACGAGGTAGTTTCCATTCGCGAGCTTGCGGGCCATGCGGCTCTGCAGGTGGTGGTTCTTCGTCTGCGCTTGCAGGGCGATTTCGACGACGGTCTTGCCGTCGCGGTCAACTTCGAGAACGCGGGGCTTGGCGCCGGCCTCGGTGACGAGGTAGCGGTCCTTGCCCACGGCCTGGACGGTGTTCACTTCGGCCTGGGTGCCTTTGAACTCGAAGACGACGGTGTTGTCGCGGGTGACTTCGACCGCGGCGCCGCCGGGATACTTCTTGCTCTGCGACAGGGCGAGGAGGATGTTGCCGTTGGGCAGCACCCAGCCGTCGCGCGAGCCGTGCGGGTATTTCCAGGCGATCGTGCCGTCGCCGTTGCGGAGGTAGGTTTCGCCGCCGGTCGCGAGGAAGCCGTGCGTGATCGGCTTGGCCGGGCCGCCGGCGCGGCTGGAGTCCGGCGCCAGCGATGAAAGGCCGATGACGAGCGATGCGGCGAGCATCAGGGAGGCGAGCTTCAGCATGGCGGTTCCTTGGTTCGCAAGCGAAGGGGATTTCCGGGGTGGTGGTGGCGTCGGTTTCTCGCTTCG
>JAYSSW010000943.1:0-6102 GCA_043720335.1 Planctomycetia bacterium | reverse complement strand
AGTTCGTCGGCATCGTGCTCGGCTTCAAGCTGCTCGACATCAACACCCGCGAGGAGCTGCAGGGCTACATGCGCACCGCCTACGACTCCGAGCTGCGTGGCGACGCCGCCGGCGAGAAAGCGACCAGCGACTTCCTCACCACGCTCAACGACATCGAGGGGCGCATCCAGATCGCCCGCTCCGACCGCGAGATGAACCTCGACCGCGCCTCGTGGTCGCAGCGCATGGTGCGCAAGGGCTACTACAGCCGCAGCCAGTCCGACGCCGACCAGGCCCGCCTCGACAGCTCCGACATCAACCTCCGCAAGGTGATGGGCGAGCTGGACATCTTCCGCAAGTTCACGATGGAGAAGAACGTCACCGAGCTGTGGAGCAAGGTCAAGGAGGCCGACCGCGCCGTCGACCGCGTCAAGACGCAGGCCAAGGCGAAGTTCATCCAGGCCAAGGCCGACCTCGAGTCCAAGCTGGAGGTCTACCGCCAGGACGAGGCCAAGCAGCAGGAGATCCGCGACGAGATCGCCAAGTGCCTGCTCCTTTCGCCTCAGGACGGCATGGTCGTCTACTACATCCCGGAGCAGTCCCGCTTCGGCGGCGGCAGCCAGCAGTCGACCATCGCCCAGGGCGAGCCGGTCCGCGAGGGACAGAAGCTGATGCGCATCCCCAACCTCGAGAAGATGCTCGTCAACACCCGCGTCCACGAGGCGATGGTCACCAAGCTCAAGGGCGAGATCCTCAGGCCCACCTTCTTCACCGAGAAGGTGCGTGGCGGGCTGCTCGCCCTGTCCACCTCCCCGTACCAGGCCTTCGCCACCTTCATGGCCGCCGAGGAGCTCCGCGACGACTTCAAGGACAAGGATGTCGTCCAGGTGCAGCCCGGCCAGCGCGCCAGCGTCAAGGTCGAGGGCTACCCCGACAAGGTCTATCCCGCCAGCATCAAGACCGTCGCCACCGTCGCCTCCCAGGCCGACTTCTTCTCCTCCGACGTCCGCGTCTACCAGACCATGATCTCCATCAACGAGGCCGTCGAGAACCTCAAGCCCGGCATGAGCGCCGAGGTCGTCATCCTCGCCGAGGAGATCAGCGAACCCGTCCTCGTCGTCCCCATCCAGGCCGTCGTCGGCAACCTCTCCATGGGCGCCAAACGCAAGATCTACGTCATGGACGCCGCCAACGTCCCCCACGAACGCGACATCGAGGTCGGCAAGAGCAACGACAAGTTCATCGAGGTCCGCATCGGCATCGACGAGGGCGAGACCGTCGTCCTCAACCCCCGCACCCTCATCAGCGAGAAGTCCGGCATGAAGGCGGGCTCGTCCTCCACCCGCCGCGGCGGCGAATTCGACGAAAGCGGCGGCGGCGGAGCCGGCGGCGGCAAGAAGAAGGGCAAGGGCAAGGACGGCATGCCCGGCGAAATGCCCCCAGGCGGAATGCCCCCCGGTGGCGGCATGCCCGGCGGACCGGGCGGCCCCGGCAGCGGCGCTCCTGGCATGCAGGCGCCCCCCGGCGGCGGCGGTCTCCCCCCCGCCGACCCCGCCATCCTCGGCAAGAAGAAAGGCGCCTGACACGGCTCCCCCGGTTCACTGTTTCGCGCACGCACGTCCCGGCGGCTTGGAAATCCCACGACCATCGACATGGGATTCGCATTCCGCCCCGACCATTCGGGCGCGAAACGGTGAACCGTGAAACGATCACCTTACCCCCTGCCGCGAGGTTCCCGTGCCCCCCGTTGTCCGCGTCTACGACATGACGAAGGAGTACCGCCTCGGTCTCAACAACGTCGTCCGCGCCCTGCGCGGCGTCACCCTCGTCGTCGAGCAAGGCGACTTCGTCGCACTCATGGGGCCCTCCGGCTCCGGCAAGTCCACCCTCCTCAACATGCTCGGCTGCCTCGACCGCGCCACCACCGGCAGCTACTTCCTCGGCGACGACGAAGTCACCATGATGAGCGACGACCGCCAGTCCGAGATCCGCTCCAAGTACCTCGGCTTCATCTTCCAGTCCTACAACCTCCTCCCCCAGTACACCGTCGTCGAGAACATCGAGGTCCCCCTGCTCTACCAGGGCTGTAGGCTCAACGAGCAGACCACCGAGCGCTGCATCAAGCTCGCCGACCTCGTCGGCCTGGGCAACCGCCTCGACCACCGCCCCATGCAGCTCTCCGGCGGACAGCAGCAGCGCGTCGCCATCGCCCGCGCCCTCGTCAACGACCCCCAGGTGATCCTCGCCGACGAGCCGACCGGCAACCTCGACTCGCACACCAGCGACGAGATCATGCAGATGCTCACCCGCCTCAACGCCGCCGGCAAGACCATCATCATGGTCACCCATGAGAACGAAATCGCCGCCTGGGCCAAGCGCGTCATCCGCATGCGCGACGGCGAGATCGAGACCGACGAGCGCAACGAGAAGCCGATGGCCTCCAGCGAGATGTCGTCGTCCTTCGTCGGCAACCTCAACTCGCTGCTCCACGAAAGCCCGCCGACGGCGTGAGGGAGCTGAAGTTGCCGACCCCCACCAATCGCGTTGCTCATGGTGGGGCTTGGGGGATCGCAATCTGAAATCTGCGATCTGAGATCTGCAATCCGAAGAAATCGAACCGCTGGATTCCCAGACACGAGAAGCACCATGCCCCTGCTGCCCCGCTCCTTCTACCTCCTCTGGGACAAGATCAGCCGCAGCTTCGTCCTCGCCCTGCGCAGCCTGTGGCTGCACAAGCTGCGCTCGTTCCTGTCGGTGCTCGGCATCATCATCGGCACCGGCGCGGTCATCTCGCTGATGGCGTTCGGCGAAGGCAGCATGCAGGACGCCCTCGACGACATCAAGCGCCAGGGCGCCACCAACATCATCGTCCGCAGCGTCAAGCCCCCCGACGACTCGTCGAGCCAGAAGCGGTCACGCGTCCTCACCTACGGCCTGACCTACGCCGACTTCGAGAAGTTCAAGCTGGTCAGCTCCGTCGTCAGCATGGTGCCGATGCGCATCTTCCCGCAGGAGATCCGCCACCTGGCCAAGATGCACCTGGGCCGCGTCGTCGCCACCAACGCCGACTACCAGGCCGTCGCCAAGATCAACCTGCTCGAAGGCCGCTTCCTCACCCCCGACGACGACAAGTACATGCACAACGTCGTCGTCATCGGCGCCGACGTGGCCGAATCGCTGTTCCCGTTCGAGACGGCCCTGGGGCGGTCGATCGTCCTCAACAAGCACCAGTACGTCGTCGTCGGCGTCATCTCCGAACGCATGGCGACCGGCAACGTCGGCGGCAGCACCGCCTCCGCCGAGGAGTTCAACAGCGACGTCTACATCCCGCTCCGCACCTGCATGGGGCGCTTCGGCGAGAAGATCTTCATCCGCCAGTCCGGGTCGATGAGCGCCGAGCAGGTCGACCTGCACCAAGTCACGCTGACCGTGGGCGAGATGGCCCAGGTCCGCGAGACCGGCGCCGCCTGCCGCGACCAGCTCGAACGCAGCCACCCCCGCAAGGACTGGGCCGTCACAATCCCTCTCGACCGCCTCGAGGAAGCCGAACGCGCCAAGGACCGCTACAAGATCCTCCTCTTCTTCATCGCCTCGATCTCGCTGCTCGTCGGCGGCATCGGCATCATGAACATCATGCTCGCCACCGTCACCGAGCGCACCCGCGAGATCGGCATCCGCCGCGCCCTCGGCGCCAAGCGCCGCGACATCACCCTGCAGTTCCTCATCGAAGCCATCGTGCAGACCAGCGTCGGCGGCATCCTCGGCGTCATCCTCGGCCTGAGCCTCGTCTTCGGCGTCCCCGTCCTCGCCGACCTGTTCGGCTACCCGCTCCCGGCGAAAGTCCACGTCCAGTCGATCTTCTGGTCGCTCGGCGTCGCCGTCAGCGTCGGCGTCCTGTTCGGTTGGTACCCCGCCCAGCGCGCGTCGATGCTCGACCCGATCGAAGCCCTGCGCCATGTTTAGGCGATCCCCGCGCGACGTTTAGCCGCGACGCGCAGCGGAGCGCGGGAACCGCGCGACGATGCAGTCAAATGTCGTCGCGTGGAGCGATGTTGCCACGCGACGACACGATCCTACATCGCCGCGTGGTTCCCGCGCTCCGCTGGGCGTCGCGGCTAAACGTTTCGGCGCTATTCCTTCATGAACGGCAGCCAGCGGCGCAGGCGTGCAGTCAGGCTCGCGCTTGATTTGTGCCACGTTTTGTTCGTGGCGACGTTGTTCGTCAACGTGACGTAGGCTTCATGCCCGTTCTTATCGAACCATAATTCAACATGTGACGTGATAGATTGGAAGTGGAAGCCAGGCTCTCCAAACAATGCTTGCACCTCCGTATCGTGCATGCCCATTTTCACGCGGTCGAAAGCAACCTTCGTCTCGCTCGGCGCCGGATAAAGCGTCACGCACACGGCGACCACGCAGGCGAACATCGCGGCCAGCAGCAGCCACCATTTCCTGCTCATTGGCATTCTCCTCATCGCTTCCGTTTCGACGCCTGGGTGTGGGCTTCGTACGCCGCCTTCGCGTCGGCTTCCGACACGGCGCCCTCGGCCGACGGCTCGCCTTGCAGCCCGGCGCCTCGCAGCCATTTCAGGCACGCGTCCGCGCCGGCGAACACGCCCCCCTTGCGCTTCATCGCCTTCGTCAGCGACGCCAGGTGCTCGGCCGCGACGAAGTAGCGACCGTCGCTGACCCGCAACACGCCACAGCCCGCCAGCTTCGACAGCGCCACCGACAGCTCGCTCACGGTCGGGATCGCGTGGTTGATCGTGTCGGCGGCGGCGACCACCTCGGCCAGCGTCGCGCCTTCCTCCTTGTTCATCATGAACACGGCGGCCAAGATCCAGCCCTGGTCCCAGCTCCAGTTCATCATGCGTGGTGCTTCCGAAAGAGTGCCGATGTCGTCTGTGGTTGAATGTAAACCGACGCACGGCGATGTCAAGCGCCGCCGTTTTTCCCCTTGGGCGCCTCCGCGTCGCGTGCTACGATACGCATGAAATCTCTGGGGGGGGACCACCATGCTCACGATCCGCGACCACGACACTTCTCTGTGCGACAAGCTCACCCGCCGCGATTGGCTGCGGCTCGGCGGACTCGGCGCGCTGGGAGCATTGCTCGGCGGCAGGGCCGACGCAGGCGCACTCTCGGCCGACCGCTCGTTCGGCAAGGCGAAGGCGTGCATCCTCGTCTGCCTGCTGGGCGGGCCGCCGCAGCACGAGACGTGGGATCCGAAGCCCGACGCCATCGAGGAGATTCGCGGGCCGTTCCGCCCCATCGCATCGTCGGCGCCTGGCCTGATGGTCAGCGAACTGATGCCCCGGCTCGGCGCGGTCGCCCATCATTTCGCCGTGCTGCGGGCGGTTTCGACGCGCGACAACGCCCATTCGTCGAGCGGCTACCAGATGCTGACCGGCGTGCCGCACGTGCCGCTCAACGTCGAGAACGCCCGGCCCGGCGCGCCGAACCATTGGCCCAGCGTGGCCGCTCTGGTCAACAAGCTGAAGACCCGGCCCGGCGGCATGCCGGCGTCGTTGGTGCTGCCCGACCACATCTGGAACGACGGCAACATCCCCTGGCCCGGCCAGGACGCCGGCTTCCTCGGCCGCGCCGCCGACCCCTGGCTGCTCCACTGCGACCCGTCGCTCCCCTCCTTCCAGGTCCCCGGCGTCAGCATGCCCGACGACGTGACGGCGCTGCGCTTCAACCGCCGCCACACGATGCTTGAACAGCTCGACCGCCACGCACGCGTCCTCGAACACGGCGCAGCGGTCACGGGCTACCAGCACCAGTTCCAACAGGCGCTCGACGTGGTGGCGCGAGGCAGCGTGCGCCACGCTTTTGATCTGACGCGCGAGCCGAACCAGGTCCGCGACCGCTACGGGCGTTTCCGTTTCGGGCAAAGTTTGCTGCTGGCGCGACGGCTGGTGGAATCGGGCATCCCGTTCGTGCAGGTGAACTGGACGCGCGTCGCCAACGTGCCGAACAACGGTTCGTGGGACACGCACGCCCAGAACGCCGTTTCGCTGCGCGACCACTTGATGCCGATGATGGACCGCTGCTGCTCGGCGCTCGTCGAGGATTTGCACCTGCGCGGGATGCTGGACGACACGCTGGTGGTGTGGATGG
>JAYSSW010000942.1:0-6107 GCA_043720335.1 Planctomycetia bacterium | reverse complement strand
GAGGAGGGCGCGCCGCGCCATTGCGGCTCGCTCGGCGGAAAATGATCGCCGATGTCGCCAGCCCCAAGTGCCCCGAGCAAGGCGTCAGTGAGGGCATGGAGCACGACGTCGGCGTCGCTGTGGCCGACGAGGCCGCGCGGATGCTCGATGCGCAGGCCGCCGAGGATGAGCGGGCGGTCCGGCCCCAGCCGATGCGTGTCATGACCGATGCCGACGCGAATGACCGACACGGGATGCTCCTGGTTTCCTTGGAGGGGTGATCTTAGCCTGGATCGGCCATCGAGAACAACGCGAACCGGCCTTGCCGCTCCCGTTTAGCGCCCGCACCAATACGGCACGACGCGGAATCCCTTGTCGATCCACGATGCCTGCCGTGTGATTCGTGTCCCGCCGGGCCATGCGGGCGCTAAACGGGGAGAGGCAAGCCGGTTCATTTCGTCAAAAAGCGCACCATGGCTTCGCCGAAGGGGGCGAGGTCTTTCGGGGTGCGGCTGGAGACGAGGTTGCCGTCCTGCACGACGGCTTCATCGACCCAGATGGCGCCGGCGTTCTCGAGGTCGTCCTTGATACCGAGCGAGCCGGTGCAGCGTTTGCCCTGGAGGATCTTGGCCGAGATCGGAATCCAGCCGCCGTGACAGATGGTAGCGACCAGCTTCCCCTGATCGTGGAACTCGCGGGTGAGGCGCAGCACGTCGGCGTTGCGGCGCAGCTTGTCGGGCATGAAGCCGCCGGGAATCAGCAGGCCCGCGAAGTCGGCGCTGCGGGCCTGCGCGATCAGCATGTCGGCCGGAGCCGGGTAGCCGTGCTTGCCGGCGTAGGTGCGCAGCTCCTCGCCGGCGACCTTCACCGCGATGCCGGCCGCTTCGACGCGCAGCTTGGGGTACCACAGTTCGAGGTCTTCGTAGATGTCGCCGACGAACGCGAGCACTTGCATGGCGGTTTCTCCCATTGAACTTCCCCGAACCTAACTAACCCTGAGCGCAAGCGAGGGGATCGCAGGGAACCGGGTTGGCGAATATTCTCTTTCAGCGAGTCGTCGAGCTATCCCCTCGCTTGCGCTCAGGGTTAGTTTGGCTTGCCGCTAAACAGGGAAAGCGTTTCCCCGCGAATCCCGATTAGGCTAGAATAACAATGGAAGCCGATTCTCCAATGGGGTTCGCCATGCCTGCCACCAAAGAAGCCAAGCCTGTCGCCGAGACGCCGCCGGAAGATTCGTTCTGGAAGCGGTACTCGCCGCACCACGAGTTCACCGTCGCCGGGGCGGCGTCGGTGTTCCTGCATGGCAGCGTCGTGGTGGCGATGGTGGTCACTGGCCTAGGGCTGCTGTGGAGCAGTGCCAGCGAGAAGCAGCGCCCCGTGAGCATGGGCATGGTGATGCTCGCGCCGGGCGACACCGGCTTCGAGGGGGGCGGCGGCGAAACCGGCCTGCCCGGCCCGATGAACCCTTCCCGTACCGAGACCGCGCTCAATCCGATGGATCCGCCGGAAATCGGCTTCACTCCGAAGGCGAACGACTCGTTCACGCCAACCCCGGTTCTCGAAGTGCCGGCGGTCGGTGCGGAGGAGAAAATCACCGACGACCCGCTCGCCGAACTGCTGAAGTCGGCGAAAGCGACCGAAGCCCAGATTGCCGCTGCGAAGGCGCAGGCGGAGAAGAACGCGAAAGCGGGCAACACCACCGGCGGCACCGGGAACCCCAAGGGGACCGGAGGCCAGGGGGGCGGAGGCGTCGGTGTCGGCAAGGGAAGCAAAACCGGACCGGGCGTCGGCACGGGTGGCTTAGCTGGAGGACGCAAGAAGACCCTCTCCGAAGTCCGCGCGGACCGTTGGCGCTTCAACCTGAGCGGCGACCCGGTCAAGCACGGCGAGAAGCTGGTCCACATGGGCGTCGTCATCGCTGTCCCGCAGGGCCGCGACGACTATCTCGTCGCCCGTGACCTGAAGCGCCGCCCCGTCGAATTCGCCAAGGAGGATCTGGCGCCGTACAAGAACGCGGTCAAATGGGAGAACAGCAGCGCAGCGTCGCTGCAAGGTTTGGCCCGCGAGCTGCAGATGCCAGCGGCGCCGGCGAAGATCCTGCTGCTGCTGCCGAAGGACCGCGAGGAGGCGATGGCCGAGGCCGAGGCGAACTTCGCGAAGACCCAGCGCCGCAGCCTGGCGGCGGTGCAGGAGACGTGGTTCGACTTCCGCCTGCGCAACGGCGTCTACGAGCCGTTCGTCATTTCGCAGAAATAGCCAGCGACCCTTTCCGCCCACCTCACGGCCGAAATTTGCGGAACCGGAACGCGGCGTGTATTCGGGTTGTCGCTCAGTCCGCGTACACGAACTCGTTCAGGTTGAACATCACCCGGCACATCTGCTCCAGCGGCTCGCGCTTCAGGAAGTCGCGCATCAGGCCGCGCTCGCGATCGGTCGGCGGGCGGCACAGCGCGAGACGATACGCGCGCTCGATCTGGCGGTCAGCGTCGTCGCCGGCCTCGCGGCGCAGGCGGTCGGCGAAGTGCTTCGCCTGCCGGTTCACGAAGCCGCCGTTGAAGAGCGTCAACGCCTGCGGGGCGACCGTCGTCGTCAGCCGTTTGTCGGCGGGGCGCGTCGTGTCGCACAGGTCGAGCACCTCGAAGAACGGCACGACGAACGAGCGTTTCATGAAGGCGTAGATGCTGCGGCGCGACGCCTCCTTCTCGTCGAACGGCTTCCAGATGGCGCCGGGGTCGCTGTTGCCCGCGAGCGCTTCCTTGGGCACTTCGGGATACATGCTGGGGCCGTGCATCTTGGGGTTGAGCCGGCCGCTGACGGCGAGGACCGAGTCGCGGATCGCCTCGACTTCGAGCCGTTTGTTGGGGAAGCGCCACAGCCGTTGGTTGTCGGGGTCCTTCGCGGCATGCTCCTTGTTCCACTGCTTGCTCATGCGGGCGGTGTTGCTCGACAGGATCAGTTCGTGCAGCTTCTTGACCGACCAGCCCTGCTCGACGAAGGTCGCCGTCAGCCAGTCGAGCAGTTCGGGATGCGTGGGCGGCTGCCCCATGATGCCGAAGTCGCTGGGGGTGCGGACCAGCCCTTCACCGAAATGATGGTGCCAGACGCGGTTGACCATGACCCGCGCGGTGAGCGGGTGTTCGAGCCGAGCGAGCCAGCGGGCGAAGGTGAGGCGTCGCAGCGTGGTTTCGCTGTTCGGAGCAGGAAACACTGGCTGTTGATCGACCAGCACCGCCGGCATGCCCGGCGCGACCTTCGGCCCCGCCCGCGACGCCTTGCCTCGCACCAGCAGATGCGTGTCGGGGGCGGTCGGCCTCGGCTCGTGCAGGAAGTAGCCGCGCGGCAGGTCGGGGGTGGCTTGCTTCAGCGTGTCGATCTTCGCGGCGAGGTCGGGCGTCGGCTTCCCCTTCGGCGCATCCTTCAGCAGCGCAGTGATCGCATGGTCGCGCTCCGCCTGCTTCCGACGCTGCTCGCGCGTGCCGATGGGGAGGTCGAGTTCGGTGCGGCCGTTCTGCGGGCGAACCAAGGGACTGAAGACGGCCACCATGCGGTAGTAGTCGTGCATGGTGACGGCCTCGAACTTGTGGTCGTGGCAGCGGGCGCAGCCAACCGTCATGCCCATGAACGCCAAGGAAGTCGCATTGACGAGGTCGTCGAGCTGGTCGAAGCGGTCCTCCTGCGGGTCGGCCGGCTCGTCGTCCCAAGGCCCCAGCCGCGTGAAGCCGAGCGCGACCAGCGTGTCGGCGCTGGCGTCGGGCAGCTCGTCGCCGGCGAGCTGCTCGATCACGAAGCGGTCGTACGGCTTGTCGTCGTTGAAGGCGTTGATGACGTAGTCGCGGTAGCGCCACAGGCTCGGCTTGATGGCGTCGCGCTCGTAGCCGCTCGTCTCGGCGAAGCGGACGACATCGAGCCAATGCCGTGCCCAGCGCTCGCCGTAGGTCGGCCGCGCCAGCAGGTTTTTCACGACGGCGTCCATTCGGGCCGGCGTCGGCGCTTCGAGGAACGCCTGCTGCTCCTCCAGCGTCGGCGGCAGCCCGGTCAGGTCGAGATGGACGCGGCGCAGCCAGGCGCGCGGCTGGGCGGCGGGGGCGGGCTGCCAGCCCACTTTCTCCAGGCCCGCCAGCACGAACGCGTCGATCGGGTTGCGCACCCACGCGGCGTTCTTCACCGCCGGCACGGCCGGCTTCTTCACCGGCTGGTACGCCCAGTGCTGCCGTTCGCTTGCCTTGATCTTCTTGTCGAAGCGCGCCAGGTCGATCGGCCTCTCGCCGGCGTGCAGCATGAAGTCCACGGCGGCGAGGGTGAGCAAAGCCGCCAGCAATCCGAAGCGTCGCATGTCTCGCCCCTTCGCGGAAAAGGACTCCCGTGGCACGCGATGATACCACCGCGCCAAGGGGCGACGCCAGCGCCGAATCGAAGGGACAATGCCGCGCCAGGCGAGAGGCAGAATTGGCATCCCCGCAGGCTTTGTGGTGTCCAGATGCGTTGGCCTCGGTGGCTAACGCATGGATCGAAAGACTCACGGGGCGTCGCGCCGGCGCGGCGCGTCGCGCAGGCGGAATCCCAGGTCGGCGCCGTCCGGCTCCTCCCAGCCGTGCCGCACCGCGCCGTCGTTGTCCACGCGGTCGGCGCCGACGCCGTAGACGACGATCCCCTTCTCGACGAGCTTGTAGCGCATCGGCTTGCCGTCGTTGGGGTCCAGCGGCACCGCGTCGATCAACTTCGCATCCACCAATGATTCGAGCGAAGACGGCCAGGCTTGGTGCTGCAAGCGGTAGCGCTCGCACGCCAGCCCCAGCAGCATCGCCCTCAGCTGCGTCTGGCTGCGGCGGTGCGACTTCGCGATGTGCGGCATGTTCTTCGGGTTCAGCATCAGGCTGACGCCCGGCTGGCCGCTCACCTCGTCGAGGATCGACACGATCGCCTCCTGTTGTTCGTGCAGCGGCAGCTTGCCCGCCTCGATCATCCTCGTCGCGATGCGCACCTGGCTCGGCAGGTACTTCGCGAACGAGTGCGGCAGGTGGTCGGTGAGGCGGTCGCGCCAGTTGGTCGGAAGGTAGTTGTACCGCGACTTGAACTGCCGGTACGACATCCTCTGCTCGTCGAGAATTTCCAGCGTGTGCACGAGGAACGCTCGCTCGCCGCGCAGGCCCGCCGTCCAGTCGCTCCCTTCGATCTCACGGGCGACGGTTTCCTGCAGCGCTCGCAGGCTTTCCTCCGACGCCTCCCCGTTCGCGAGCGCATGCTCGATCGCCGCCAGGGCGCGCATATGGCACCTGCACCTCACTGAATGGCTGACAAGGAAAGGCTCCCCGGCCAGCGCCCGCCCCGCGTGCAGCATCGCCCGGCACGACTCCAGCGCCCCGTCGGCCGTCCGGTCGAGCGAGCGCAGGGCCGCGTCCAACTCCAGCCACCAGACCACACGCCCCGTGTCGTCGACCTGCCGCAGCAGGACGTCTAGCTTGTCGCGCGTGAACATCAGCTCGAAGCGGCCCTGCGGCTGGTCCTTCATGCTGCGCGCGAGCGGCAGCGCAGTCGGCGGCAGCTTCGACACGCGGTCGCGGATCTTCTCGCGCAGCAGCGCTGGCAGCGGGGCGGGGTACTGCCAGCCATCCCAGGCCGCCTCGAACCCGTCCCACTCCGCCTGTGGCAGATTGAGCGTCAGAAGCGGCGCCGCTTTCTGGATCACCAGGGCCCCGTTCTTGTCGTCGTCGAGCGGCTTGCGTTGGGCGAGCAGATCGTCGAGCCGCCAGCCCGGATCGATGGCGTCCAGCTCCGCGAGCGCCGCCGAGGCCGCGCGCCGCGTTTCGAGCAGCGTCCAGAAGTGCCAGCCGGCGCAGCCCGCCACGACCAATAGCAGCGCCGCCGCCAGTCTCCTCCACCAACGCCGAGGCTTCGCAGGTTCGCTCATGGCACTCCCCCCTTGCGGCGCGGCACGTCCCACAGGCGGACGCCAACGTCGAGGCCAACCCCGTCTGCACGCGGCGCGGCACGGTCGATGGCGCCACCATCGTCAGCCACGTCGTGGCCGACGGAATAAAATCAACGGCCCGCGACAGGGCTAGGAGTGCGTCGATTCGCGGTAGCGGCGTTCCAGGTCGGCCAGGAGGAGCGGGCGTTTCTTCTTCGAG
>JAYSSW010000941.1:0-2899 GCA_043720335.1 Planctomycetia bacterium | reverse complement strand
AGGTATCAAGCCCGCTGCCGTTAGGCGGCGGGGTCAACGCACGCCGCGACCCCGCCGCCTAGCGGCAGCGGGCTTGATAGGTTCTGTCTCTATTTCCCCGTCACCTTCTGCAGCCGTGCGTCGGAGGTCGTCACCGTGACCGTCACGACGTACAGCACGAACAGCGCGATCGTGACGGCGACGCCGACGAGCGTGGCGTAGACCGGCAGATGCGCGATCGGCGGGTCGCGCAGCGCGAGCATGAACACGGCGAACATCGCGGCGCAGCCTCCGCCGGCCAGGCAGATCAGGCCGTGCATCAGGAAGAAGATGCTGAGCGGGCTGATGTGCGACACGCGCCCCATCGGCAGGCCGAGCAGGGCGTTCATCTTCGCCACCTCGTAGATCAGGCCGACGCGGGTGCGGATCAGCAGGAACGCCACGAACACCGACAGCACCGTCAGCGTGCCGAACGTGACCGGCAGGCACCAGCGCTGGATGTGGTCGAACGAGATGATCGGATCGGTCCTCGGGTTGGCGTTGAAGATCGCCCCGCACGCCGCGAACAGCAGCGACGACACGGCCAGGAAGATGCCCACCGCACGGTTGCGGTCCGTAACCAATTGGTGGATGGTGCGGCTGCAGTGCAGGTAGCGCATGCCGGCCGTCACCTGCGACGGCCCCGGCGGCTCGAACCCCGACGCCCGCTCCTCGCCGATCATCTCGATCGCGTCGACCAGCTTCTCCGAGTAGACCTCGCTCCCCTTCACGTCGAAGCTGTCGACCCCCGGTTCGCCGCCGGGCAACTCCTTCACGATCTCGGCGATGTCCTTCGGCGTGTTCGGCGCCGGCTCAGTCGGCTTTGCTGCATCGGGCATGGTGGGCTTCCTGGTTGGATCGATTCGTGAAATGGGTGGCGACAATCGTGTCCCGCAAGCCCCACCCTGGAGCAACGCGAAAGGGTGGGGGTCGAACCCCCAGGAATCGCTTCGCTCATCCTGGGGCTGGAAGGCGTCTCCAACGCATTTTACGGACCACACTCCCCTGCATGCACGTTTTCTTCGTCGAATCGTGGCACTGGCCGCGAGCGTCTGCTATCGTAGCGGCCAACGGAACGAATCCTCTTCTCGGAGACCACCCCATGCGTTCGATGTTCGCGCTCGCGCTCAGTCTGATCTGGCTCGCCCCTGCCACCACCCTCGCTGGCGACGCCAAGACCGGCTTCCTTTCCAAAGTCTTCAAGGACGACGCCGGCGAAAGCAAGTACATCGTCTTCGTCCCCGCCGACTACACCGGCGACAAGGAATACCCCGTCATCCTCTTCCTGCACGGCGCTGGCGAGACTGGGACCGACGGCATGAACCAGGCCAAGGTCGGGCTGGGCAAGGCGATCCGTGACCGCAAGGAGAAGTTCTCCTTCATCGTCGTCTTCCCGCAGTCGCAGAAACGCACCTGGCAGGCCGCCTCGCCCGACGGCAAGCGCGCCGTCGCCATCCTCGACCAGGTCGCCAAGGACTACAAGATCGACGCCAAACGCACCTACCTCACCGGCCTGTCGATGGGGGGCTTCGGCACCTGGAGCCTGGCCGCGGCGCATCCCGACCGCTGGGCCGCCATCGCCCCGATCTGTGGCGGCGGCGACGTGAAGTCGGTTGACAAGATCAAGCACCTCCCCATCTGGAACTTCCACGGCGACGACGACAAAGCGGTCAACGTGAAGCTCTCCCGCGCGATGATCGACGCTTTGAAGAAAGCCGGCGCCGAACCCCGCTACGACGAGTACCCCGGCGTCGGCCACAACTCGTGGGACCGCGCCTACGCCAACAGCGAACTCTACGACTGGATGCTCAAGCACTCGAAGAAGTAGCGTTTCCTTCGGTTCCTTGCTGGGCGGGGCATGGGAACAACATGCCGCGTGTAGAATGAAACCGCTCGTTCGAGCAAACGTCGTAACCCCCGCGCAGCGCGGTGCGTGGGGGTGCACGTTCTCAACGTCGCAATTTCTTTGGGCAACGTGTGGCCGACCCCAGCGAATCCTTTGACGCGGCCACGCTGGTTCAGCCAACCATCGACGCGCGCGACGTGACCGTGCGGTTCGGCGCGTTCACGGCCGTCAACCGCGTCAACCTGACCGTCGCGCCGGGCGAGGTTTTCGGCCTGCTCGGCCCGAACGGGTCGGGCAAGACGACGCTGATCCGGGCGCTGTGCGGGCTGATCCCGCTGTCCGGCGGAACCGCGACGGTGCTGGGGCGCGACGTGGACCGCGACGCCGAGCGCGTGCGCGCGCGGATCGGCTACATGTCGCAGAAGTTCTCGCTGTACGAGGACCTGACCGCGCGCGAGAACATGGACTTCTACGCCGGCATCTACGGCCTGTCGCCCAGCGCCGCCAAGGCGCGCGAGGACGAGCTGATCGAGCTCACCGGCCTCGCCCCGTACCTGGACCGCCGCGCGGGACGATTGTCGGGCGGCTGGAAGCAGCGGCTGGCGCTGGTGTGCGCCCTGATCCACAGCCCGCGCTTGATCTTCCTCGACGAGCCGACCGCCGGCATCGACCCGGTCGCCCGCCGCGACCTGTGGGACCTGCTGTTCCGCCTGGCGGCCGAGGGGATCTCGCTCGTCATCACCACCCACTACATGGACGAAGCCGAGCGCTGCGCCCGCGTCGGCTACATCTACCTGTCGAACCTGCTCGCCCTCGGCACGCCGTCGCAGCTCAAGCAGCTCCCCGGCGTCACGCCCCCCGGCGCCCGCTGGCTGGAGGTCTACGACGCCGACGCCGCCAATCTGCTGCAGAAACTGCGGAAAGTCCCCGGCGTGCTGCAAGCGACGATCTTCGGCCAATCGATCCACGCCCTCGTCGAGCAAAGCCGATCGCTCGCCGACCTGGGCCTGGCGTCTACACGAGTGTTGGATGCCG
>JAYSSW010000940.1:0-6115 GCA_043720335.1 Planctomycetia bacterium | reverse complement strand
TGAGCGCCAAGCGAAGGGGGATTTTCCTTCGCTTGGCGCTCAGGCTCGGACAACGCGCGTCCGGCCTTGGATCCGCAGCAAGGTGGTAGCCGTGCTTCACGGGATCCAGTTCGCGTCGCTCGTCACGCTGGCGCAGAAGTCGGCGAGGAGTTTGGCGGCGTTGTCGAGGTCGAGCAGGCTGACCACCTCCACCGGGCTGTGCATGTAGCGGTTGGGGATGCCGACGAGGCCGGCGGCGACCCCTTCGCGCGCGAGCTGAATGGCGTTGGCGTCGGTGCCGGTCGCCTTCGGGACGCCGCGCACCTGCACGGGGAGCTGGCCTCGCTGGGCCGCCGCGACGAGGCGGTCGTGGACGTGCGGGTTGATGTTGGGGCCACGGAAGACGACGGGGCCGCTGTTGAGCCGGGTGTCGCCGAGCTGCTTCTTCTCGCTGCCGGGCGTGTCGGTGGCGTGGCAGACGTCGACGGCGATACCGATCGTCGGATGGATGCCGTAGGCGCTGGTGGCGGCGCCGCGCAGGCCGATCTCCTCCTGCACGGTGGAGACGCAGTAGACCGCCGCCTGAAGCGGCTTGCCGTGCAGAAGGCGCAGCACCTCCATCACGGTCCAGACACCGACCTTGTCGTCGAGGCCGGGCGAGGTGTACAGGCCGTTGCGCAGCTCGTGGCCTGTCAGCTCGACGGTGATCGTGTCTCCCGGCGCGAGCAGCGCCTCGGCCTCGGCCTTGTCCTTGGCGCCGATGTCGATCCAGATGTCGGTGAACTCGGGGATCTTCTTGCGCTCGTCGGGGGTTAGGATGTGGGGCGCCTTGCGCGAGACGACGCCGGGGACGGGGCCGTTGCGTCCCCAGGCGACCAGCTTGTGGCCCAGCAGCACCTGCATGTCCCAGCCCCCCATCGGCTGGACGTAGAGGTAGCCGGCGTCGTCGATGTGCTCGATCATGAGGGCGAGCTGGTCGCAGTGGCCGGCGAGCATGATGCGCGGGCTGCCGGCGGGGTTCAGCACGGCGATGACGTTGCCGTGCAGGTCGGTGCGGACCTCGTCGGCGAGCGGCCTGGCCCACGACCGCACCACCTCCTGGATGCGCTGCTCGTAGCCCGACGGGCTGGGGGTCTGCAGCAGCGATTTCAAGAACGCGAACGAAGGCTCGTGCATGAAGTCCATCCTGCTCGTTTCGGCGTCCGGTCGTCGCGGAAAGCGACGAGCAACAACGAACCGCACGAACCCTGAGCGCAAGCGAGGGGATCGCCAGACGGCACGCGGAACGAGTTTTTTCCGCCCCTCCAGCAGGCCGCCGAAGTTGAGGTAGGAGACTCTCCGCGAGCTTGATTGCAATGGTGTTGCAGATTTCGCGAAGCGAATTCAAACCGTCTTCATGTTCAGCAGCCGCTCGGCGTTGCGGAAGTACACCTGCTCCAGCACGTCCGCTGGCAAATGGAGGCCGTGCAGCGGCGGCGTGGTTTCGCCTTCCTTCGCCGTGTAGTCGGGATCGGCGATGGGGCTGGGGCCGCGCCAGTCACTCTCCCACAGCGTCCGCTGGCACCAGTAGCGGCTGACGTAGTGCTCCGGCTCCAGCGTGTGCCGCGTCACCAGGTCGGTCCCGAACAGGAAGCGGTCCGGGTAGCGGCACATCAGCGAGCGCACTGCCTCTGCGCGGGGCGGCACCTCGCGCACCTGCCACTTTGTCGCGCTCGTGTCGTAGTGAAGGTTCGGATACTTCTCCAGCAGCGCTTCGAGATGGTCGGGATGCTCGACATCGCCCCCCATGTGGGCGCCGATGAAGACGAGGTCGGGGAACATCTCCATCAAGCGGACCAGGCCGACGTACTGGTCCGGCTTCGTGCCGTACTTCGCCGAGTCCGTGTACATGGTGCGGAACCAGGTGTCGGGGTCGCCGACGTGGACCATCACCATGCGGACGCCGGCGCTGCGGGCACGGCGGGCGGCTTCGATGCGCCACGGGGCGTCGACGATCAGGCCGCGCTCGCGGCCGCGCGGGGCCGACCAGAACTTGATGATCTTGATGCCCGCTTCGAGGAAGTGGTCGAGGTTGCGGTAGACTTCGTCGTCCGGTTCGTCGAGTGATTTCTTGTTGATCATCGCGTTGAAGGCGATCTTGTCGCCGAAGCGGTCGCGCAGCGGCGCGATGTCGTCGACGGGGCACATGGTGACGGTCTGCAGGACGCCGAACTGGTCGCCGATGGCGAGCATGGTCTCGGCCTGGTCGATGGTGGCGCCGGGGCCTCTGCCGAGCGGCGGGCCGGTGGGCGGGTCGCCGGGGCGGGTCCGCATGACGTGCGTGTGGAAGTCGATGATCGGCCCGGCGAAGCGGAAGTGCCGCCGGTCCGCGTAGTCGATGCCTATCATGTTGTGTTCGGGCAATGAAATGCTCATGGCGTGTGCTTTCGATGAATTTGCTCTGCGAGGGCGAGTCGACGAACTCACTAACCCTGAGCGCAAGCGACGGGATCGCTGGAAGACTCGCGGAAGGAAAATTCGCGCCAACACGGTTTCACTGCGATCCCCTCGCTCAGGGTTAGTGGATCGTCTCAGCCACGGGAGGCCGCGAGCGCAGCCTTGAGGCGTGCGATCTCCTCCTGCTTGCGGAAGACCCAGTCGGGGGACCAGATCGGGTGCAGCTTCCAGCCGAGCTTTTCGAGCACTTCGGGGCGAAGGCGGTCGCGGTCGCGGGCGGTGCCGGTTTCATCATAGTCGGGGCCGTCGAACTCGATGCCGAGCACGAACGTCCCAGGCTGCCCCGGCAGATGCACGCCGAGATCGACGCGGTTGGCGCCGCAGCCCACATCACAGACGGCGTCGTAGCCGAGTTTCTTCAATTCGCCCAGCACGTCGGCCTGCAAGCCGTGCATGGCGCTCGGCGGTGTGGGACGACCCAGGCCGAGCGCGGACACGCCGCGCTCGGCGAAGTCGAGGTACTTCTGCAGGTGGACCAGCCCCAGCGCCTGGTCGGGCGACAGGTTCAGCTCGCGGGCGCGGATCGACGACACCACGGTCAACATCTGGCGGGCGCGTGTTACCGCGACGTTCAGGCGGCGCTGGCCCCCCTCGCGGTTGAGCGGGCCGAAGTTCAGCGTGATCTTGCCGTCGCTGTCGCGGCCGTAGCCGACGCTGAGCAGGATCACGTCGCGCTCGTCGCCCTGCACGGTCTCCAGGTTCTTGACGAAGAACCCTTCGAGCCGATCCCCCTGGAAGAAGCGTTCGAGGTCGGGCTGCTCGGCCAGGGCGCGTTCGATGGCGTTCTCGATGGCGTCCATCTGCGCGTAGCTGAACGCGATCACGCCAAGCGTTTTTTCGGGATGGTCCTTGAAGTGCTTCAGCACGAGCTGGGCGACGACGTCCGCCTCGCGCGGATTGTCGCGCTTGCCGCCGCGGTCGTAGACGCCGTCGGCGACGTGGTGGAATTTCACGCCGAGCAGCGGGTTATTCGATAGGGCTGCCGGGAAGGTGAACAGCCGGCTCTCGTAGTACGTCTCGTTCGAGAAGGCGATGAGATGCTCGTGCCGGCTGCGGTAGTGCCAGCGCAGCATCTTGCGAGGCACCCCCGCCCCCAGACAGGCGTCGAGCACGCTTTCGTACAGCGGCATGTCGTCGGCCTCAGTGTCATTTTCGCCTTCGCCCGCGTTCTGCTGGAAGAACGTCGTCGGCGGGAGCTGCTGGTTGTCGCCGGTGACGATGAGCTGCCTGCCGCGATGGATGGCGCCGACCGCGTCCTCCGGCAGAAGCTGCGACGCCTCGTCGAAGACGACCAGGTCGAACGACATCTTCGCCACGTCGCCCGGCAGGAACTGGCTGACCGACAGCGGGCTCATCAGCAGGCACGGCTTCAGTTCCTGCACCAAGGCCGGCATCGTGTCGAACAACTGCCGCAGCGGCAGGTGCTTCGCCTTCTTGTGCGCCTCCTTCATCAAGAGCGCGACCAGCGGATCGCCTTCGCCGAACGTGCGGCCCTCGACCACGCGCTGCACGATGCGGCCCGAACCTTCGCGCAGCAGCTTGCGGTCAAGCTCGCGGAACTCGGCGATGGTTTGTTCATGTTCGGCCCGGCGGAAGTCGCGCAGCACGGAGTCCTGCTGGAAGACCATGTCAAGCCAGCTCGTCCAGTACGACTTCTGGAAGAGCGAGACGACCTGCTCCTTGGCGATGTCGTGGTGCTGGAGCTGGTCCCAGAACGACTTCAAACCCAGGTGCTGGAAGCGCTCCGGCAGGTAGCGCCAGTCGATCCAGTCCGACAGCTCGCCGACGCGGTCGCGCAGCGTTTTGAGATGGTCCAGGACCGTTTCAATGGGCAGGTCGCGCAGCGGCTTGCCGTCGAGGACGGGGCCGGGCGCGTCGTAGCGCAGCTCGAGCGTGTGCAGGGCGTGCTGGTACTGCTCCAGCGTCGAACGAAGCTCGCGCGTGGAAGGAGGCGTGCCAGTCGCCAGCGCGATGAAGCCTTCATTCGCGATGGGCAGCGTCGCCGGCGGAACCTGCATCGCGCCCAGGCATTCGCGCACGCGCTTCGTCCAGTTGAGCGTCTTGCGCAGGCTGTCCCAATCGGTGTCGATGCCTTTGAACGCCGGGCCGAAACGAGCCAGCCAGCGCGGGGCTTCCGTCTGCTGCGCGGCTTCAGCAGTGAGGAGATCTTCGGCCTGCTTCAAGTCGGCGACGAACGCGGCCATGTCGGCGGGGGGCGTCGCGGTCAGCACGGGATCGGCGAGGCCCGCGAACGGGTTCAGCTTCGCCAGCACCTGCTTGGCGTACTCGACGATGGCCGAGAGGGCGCATTCCTCGAACGGCTCGCCGGCGCCGGGCAGGCGCTGCCAGGGGAGGTAGGCCTGAAGCTCGTGCGTGAGGTTGTTCCAGACGACGAACGACTCGTTGAGCCGCTTAAGCGACGCCCGCACTTTTTCCGGCGCGCTCGCGGCGGCGAGCACTTCGATGGTTTTCGTCGGCAGCGCGTCGTGGCCGAGCTGCGACGCGAGTTCCACGATCTCGACGGCGTGGCGGGCGGCGCGCTCGGCGGCTTCGATGTCGCTGTCGAGGCCTTTCTCGTACCGGCCGATCAGGTCGCGGCGCTGCGCCGTGTCGCTTTCCAGTTGGCGTTTCGCCAACTGCACGTCGCGGCCCAGCGCGGTGTCGCCGACGACCGTTTTCGGCACCACTTCGTTCGGCGTGCAACGGGCGATGGCCCAACGGTCGCGGCGGTACCGCGAACGGAAGATGCACCACCATCTCTGGTACGGCCCGGCGTACCCCTCCGCGATGCGAGGCAGGTCGAGGTCGAAGAACCCTTCGCTGTACGTTCGCAGCAGCGTCTGCCGACCGCTTCGATAGCGCAGGAACAACGGCTTCGCTTGCGTGACGTGGGCGACGACTGCTTGCAGCTTCGCGCGGTCGCCCAGCCAGGCCGGCTCCGGCCCGTCGCTCTGCGCCAGGGTCGCGATCTTCAGATACCATTGAAAGCCTTCGAGCGACGGGTCGAGCTTGCTTTCGTTCGCGGCTGTGCTGGCGGTCGAATGCAGGCCGACGGGCAGCGGCAGTTGCAGCCATTTCTCGATGGCGCGCAGGTCGCTGGTCCAGCTCGGCACGCGCTTCTGCGTCTCGGCGGCCCAGGCGCGCAGCTTCGCGTGCAGCTTGAGGAAGCCGACGCCGCGCTCGTCGCCGTCCGCGAACAGCGGCATCGCGTCGCGCCATGCTTGTTCGATCTTCGCCGCGCTGCCGGGCGGCTGCTTCCACAGGGCGGTCCCGTAGCGTTCGGTGAGCGGCTTGCGGGCCTCGCCAAGCAACTTGCAGACCTCGGCGCAGCGGTTGAGGTCGGCTTCCACATCGGGCAGGTCGCGTGCTCGCAGCCAGTCGGCGGACGGCTGCGGCGGGTGCTTGTCGAGCAGGTCGCCGAGCTTCACCAGGTCGTTGACGGAGCCAGCCACGCCGAGTGATTGCGCGTACGCATCACTGGCGGCTTTCAGCTTGTCGCCGCGCTGGCGGACGCGGTCGATGGCGCCGATCACCTCGTCGCGGAGCTGCAGGCTGTAGCGGTCGGCCTTGAAGCCGCGCCAGGGGAAGCCGGGCTGGCTGCGGACGTGCCAAAGGTTCTGGAGTTTGCGAAGGTGCTGCT
>JAYSSW010000939.1:0-13108 GCA_043720335.1 Planctomycetia bacterium | reverse complement strand
GCCTGCGTCGGAGGGCTGGTGTCATTTTTGTCCGCGCGATCTGTTTCGCTGCACGCTGAGCGAACACCGAATGCCTGCTATCCTGGCAGCGACAGGTGGTTGAACTTGTCTTCACGATTGCAATTCTCGCGTTAAATCCAGCGATTCCAGACCTTTCGGTCGCATTTCCACGCCTTGAAAACTCCCGGCACGGCGATTGCATCCACGCTTCTCGACGACGTTCTGAGGTTTCTCTCCACACCTCGGCAATCGCCCGGTCGCCGAACCTGGAGTGGAGCCACGTCCCCGATGGCCCGTGTGCGATCGCGCACATGGCTCCGAGGAGGTTCTGCTTGGATCTGCTGGGTGAATCGATCTGTCCCTACTGCGGCGTCGGCTGCCGGCTGCAATTCGAAGGCAAGGACGGCAAGGTCCAACGCGTTCGCGGCGTCGCCTCCGCAGAGGCCAACCTCGGAGGACTCTGTGCGAAGGGCGCTCAGCTGGGGCCGACCATCCACACTCAGGATCGACTTCTCTACCCGCAACTCCGCTTGAGCCGACACGACGCTTTCCAACGCGTCGATTGGGACACGTCGCTCCGCTACGTCCGCGAGATCTTCCGCAACATCATCAACATGTACGGCCCCCAGGCGGTCGCGTTCTACGGCAGCGGCCAGCTCGACACCGAGACGGTCTACCTCATCTCGAAGTTGTTCAAGGGCTGCATCGGCTCGAACAACACCGACTCCAACAGCCGGCTCTGCATGGCGGCGGCAGTCGCGGGCTACCGCACCAGCCTCGGCAGCGACGGGCCCCCCACCTGCTACGACGACATCGACGACGCCGACGTGCTCTTCATCATGGGCAGCAACATGGCCGAGGCCCATCCGGTCACGTTCGACCGGATCAAGGCCAGCAAGAAGCAGCGGCCTCACCAGCAGATCGTCGTCATCGACCCGCGCCGCACCTTGACCGCCGCCGCCGCCGACGTGCACCTCGCGGTCGCACCGGGAGGAGACATCGCGCTGCTCAACGCACTGGGACGGATGCTGCTCGACCTGGGCGCGGTCGACGACGGCTTCGTGCAGAATCACACACGCAGCTTCGCAGAGTACCGCGCGTTCCTGCTCGAACAGAACGTGCCGGAACTGTGCCAGACGGCGGGCGTCCCTGCCGAGGAGCTGTACCGCGTCGCCAAGCTGATCCAGGCGTCGAAGGGGTTCCTCAGCTTCTACTGCATGGGGCTGAACCAAAGCACCGTCGGCATGTGGAAGAACAACAGCCTCATCAACCTCCATCTGCTGACCGGCCAGATCGGCAAGCCCGGCGCGGGGCCGTTCTCGCTCACCGGCCAACCGAACGCGATGGGCGGGCGCGAGGGCGGGCTGCTGTCGCACCAGCTCCCCGGCTACCGCACCGTCGAGGACGAAAGCCACCGCAAGCACCTGGAGGAGTACTGGGACCGCCCCTCCGGCTCGATCAGCCCGCGCGTCGGCCTGACGGCGGTCGAGATGTTCCGCGACCTCGAGAAAGGCCAGCTCAAAGCGATCTGGATCGCCGGCACCAACCCGATGGTCAGCCTGCCCGACCTGCATCAAGTGAAGCGGGCCTTGTCGAAGGCGCAGCTCATTGTCGTCAGCGACGCCTACCATCCGCAGGAAACCACTCGGCTGGCCGACGTGATCCTCCCCGCCGCCCAGTGGGGCGAGAAGGAATGGACCAGCACCAACAGCGAGCGCATGATCGGCTACAGCCCGAAGCTGTGGGACGCGCCGGGCGAGGCGCTGCCCGACTGGCGCATCATCGCTCGGTTCGCGAAGTCGATGGGCTTCAAGGGCTTCGACTACCAAAACGCCGCCGAGGTATGGGACGAGTTCATCGCACTCACGAAAGGCCGCCCTTGCGACATGGCCGGTGCGACCAGCGCCCGCCTTCGCAGCGGAAACTTCAGCTTGCAATGGCCCTGCCCAAACGTGGATCATCCCGGCACGAAGCGCCGCTACCTCGACCACCAGTTCGCGGCGCCGGAGGGGAAAGCGATCTTCCTGCCGCGCGACCACAAGGAGCCGCGTGAGGTTCCCGACCACGAGTTCCCGTTCGTGCTGACGACGGGCCGACTGTACGCGCATTGGCACACGCTGACACGCACCGCGAAGGCCGACAAGCTGGTCCGCCGCGAGCCGGGGCCGTTCGTCGAGATCAACCCCGACGACGCCGCCAAGCTCGACCTCGCCGAAGGCGACATGGTGCAGATCTCCAGCCGTCGCGGCACGGTGCAGCTCCCAGCGCGACTGCGTGAAGGCGTCGCCGCCGGCATGGTGTTCGTGCCGTTCCACTGGGGCGACCTGTACGGCGAAGGGAATGCCGCCAACTACCTGACGATCAGCGCCATCGGCCGCGTTGCGAAACAGCCGGAGCTGAAGTTCTGCGCGGTGGCCCTGGAAAAAGTGCCGCAGCCGATCCAGCGCACCTGGCCACTGCCGATGGCTCTCGAAGATGAGCTCGAAGACGAGATCGACGACGAGTTGCCCCGCCCCGCCGACACGACCGCAGCCGCTTCTTGAACCTTTGCAGCATTTCCGCTGGACCACGTTGAGGATCCTCCGCGATGAACCTGCGCGCATTCCTGAAGGCCGGGCACACGCCGACGCTGCTGTGCGCCTTCCTCTACTTCGACATCAGCTTCATGGTCTGGGTGATGCTCGGCGCTCTGGCCAACTCGATCGCCCCGGAATTCGGCCTCAACAACACCCAGAAGGGGCTGATGGTCGCCGTCCCGCTGCTCGGCGGCTCGATCCTGCGGCTCGTCCTCGGCATGCTGACCGACCACATCGGCGCACGCCGCACCGCCATCCTGGGAATGATCCTCACCGTGGTCCCGCTGCTGATGGGCTGGCTGTGGGCGGACAGCTTCAGCAAGGTGATCCTGCTCGGCCTGTTGCTCGGCGTGGCGGGGGCGAGCTTCGCCGTCGCCCTTCCTCTCGCAAGTCGCTGGTACCCGCCGCAGTACCAGGGCCTGGCGATGGGCATCGCCGGCGCGGGCAACAGCGGCACCGCACTGGCGACCTTCTTCGCCCCGCGCATCGCCGAGGCGCTCGGCTGGCACGCGGTCTTCGGCCTGGCCATCATCCCGATCTCGCTCACGTTCCTCACCTTCCTCGTCTTCGCGAAGGACAGCCCCTCGCAGCCCGCGCCGAAGTCGCTGAAGGACTACGGCGCGGTGCTGGGCCACGAGGACACCTGGTGGTTCTGCCTCTTCTACTCCGTCACGTTCGGCGGCTTCGTCGGGCTGGCCAGCTTCCTCAACTCGTTCTTCCGCACGCAGTACGACTTGTCCCCCGTCGCCGCCGGCAACTTCACGACCGCGTGCGTCATCGCCGGGTCGTGCCTGCGCCCCATCGGCGGCCACCTCGCCGACCGCTTCGGCGGCATCCGCATGCTCACGGTCCTCTTCGTCGGCGCCGCCTGCTCCATCGGCGGCATGGCGCTGCTGCCCAGCCTCCCCGTCGCATCGCTGCTGCTCTTCGCGTGCATGGGCTTCCTGGGCATGGGCAACGGCTCGGTCTTCCAACTGGTGCCCTTGCGATTCCCCAAGGAGATCGGCGTCATCACCGGCATCGTCGGCGCGGCGGGCGGCGTCGGCGGCTTCTTCCTCCCGACGCTGCTCGGCGCCATCAAGGACCGGACCGGCTCCTTCGCAGGCGGCTTCGCGCTCTTCGCCGCCGTCGGCTTGGCGAGCGCCGCCGTTCTCGTCCGGGTCAGCCGCCGTTGGCAGGGCGAGTTCATCGCCAAGGGGGGCGTCGCCGTCGCGTCTGCAGCGCCCGCCCAGGAACTCGCGTCGATGCCGGAGCCGTCGCAGGCAACCGCGTAGCGCTGTCGATGCGTTGATTCGACCGGCCTCTCCTGGTTTCCGTTCGGAGTCCCTCTCCATGATCCGCGCCGTCAGCCGTCCGACGCTTCTCGTTCTTGGCACCGGCATGGCCGGCGCGAAGCTCGTCGAGGAAATCCTGCACCGCGACCCCGACCGCTTCCAGATCCGCATGTTCGGGGCCGAGCCGAACGGCACCTACAACCGCATCCTGTTGTCCACCGTCCTCGCGGGCAAGACCGACCTCGGCAAGCTGTGGACCAACCCGCGCGACTGGTACGAGGCGCGTGGCGTCCACCTGCACAGCGGCGTGAAGGCCGACAAGATCGACTGCGTCAACCGCGTTGTCACGGGCGCCGGCGGCAAGGTCGTCGAACCGTATGACCAGCTCGTCTTCGCCACCGGCTCGCGGCCGTTCGTTCCGCCCCTCGACAACGCGAAACTGAGAGGCGTCCACGTCTTCCGCACCCTGGACGACTGCGAGGCGATCAGCAACCACGCGACCGAGTGCGACCGCGCCGTCGTCCTCGGCGGCGGCCTGCTCGGGCTGGAAGCGGCTTACGGCCTGCTCAAGCACGGCCTGGAAGTCACCATCGTCGAGATGGCCGCCTACCCGATGGCGGCCCAGCTCGACGCCGTCGCTGGCGATCTGCTCCAGCGCAAGCTCGAAGCGATGGGCGTCAAGTTCAAGCTCGGCGTGAAGACGGTCGGCCTGGTCGGCGACAACGTCGTCGAGGGCGTGAAGTTCGCCGACGGCAGCGTGCTCGACACGGAGATGGTCGTCATCAGTTGCGGCATCCAGCCCAACGTCGACGAGGCCCGCGCCGCTGGCCTGCTCGTCGAACGCGCCATCGTCGTTGACGACCAGATGCTGACCAGCGAGTCGGGCGTCTACGCCGTCGGCGAGTGCGCTCAGCACCGGGGCCGCGTCTACGGGCTGGTCGATCCGCTTTATGAACAGGCCCGCGTTCTCGCCGACGTGCTGACCGAGAAGAAGGTCGGCGCCAGCTATCCAGGCTCGAAACTCGCCACCACGCTGAAGGTGATGGGCGTCGATCTGCTCTCGATGGGCGAGGTCCACGCCAGCGGCGTCGGCTGCGAGGTCGTGTCGCATCTCGACCCGGCGCGTGGCGTCTACAAGAAATACGTCCTTCGCGACGGCAAGCTCGCGGGCGCCATCCTCCTCGGCGACACCGATCCGACCGGCAGGCTGTCGCGCGTCTTCAAGGAAGGCGCGACGCTCAGCGAATCCGCGCTTGAGCTGCTCATGGGTCGTGGCGCGGAAAGCGGAACCGTGGACGAGGACGTGATGGCCCTCGCCGATACTACGCAGATCTGCAACTGCCACGCCGTCGACAAGGGGACCATCGTCCAGGCGATCAAACTCGGCAAGGCGACCGTCGGCGCCGTCGGCGATTGCACCCGCGCAGGCACGGGCTGCGGCTCGTGCCAGGGGCTGCTCCAGGGCCTCATCGACGGCTGCGGCGGCGCTGTCCCCGCGACGAAAGCGAAGAACAAGATCGAGATCATGAAGGACGAGAAGGACGGCTTCGACGGCCTGCCGGACATCCTCCGCCTCGCCAGCCGCGACGCCTGGCAGGAGATGACCGAGGACGACAAGAGCCGGGCGAAGTGGTTCGGCCTGTTCCACCGCAAGCCGACGCCGGGCAACTTCATGCTGCGCGTCCGCTTCAACGCCGGCCGCTCCACGTCGAAGCAGTTCCGCGTGCTGGCCGACCTCGGCGACGAGTTCGGCAAGGGCTTCTGCGACCTCACCACCCGCCAGCAACTCCAGCTCCGCTGGTTCACGCTCGGCCAAACCCCGGAGATCTGGCGCCGGCTGGAGGAGGTCGGCCTGCACACCAGGCACACCGGCATGGACAACGTCCGCGGCATCTGCGGCTGCCCTGTCGGCGGACTCACTCCGCACGAACTGCTCGACGCGAGCCCCGTCATCAACGAGTACAACGGCCTCATCGTCGACAACCGCGAGTTCACCAACCTGCCGCGCAAGTTCAACGTCACCATCACCGGCTGCCTGGAGAACTGCACCCACGGCGAGACGCAGGACATCAGCCTCGTCCCAGCGATCCGAGACCTCGACGGCCAATCGGTCAACGGCTTCAACGTCCACGTCGGCGGCAAGCAGGGGTCCGGCGGCTACCGGCCCGCCTCGCCGCTCGACGTGTTCACCCGCGCCGAGCACGCCGCCGGCCTGTGCGCCGACATCACGCGCGTCTTCCGCGACCACGGCTCGCGCGCCACCCGCAACCGCGCCCGCCTCGCGTTCCTCGTCGAAGACCGGGGCATCGCCTGGTTCCGCAGCGAGGTGCAGAAGCTGCGCTCCGACAAGCTCGCCAAGGCCGGCATCGACCAGCGCAAGAAGAGCCACGTCGACCACCTCGGCATCCATCCGCAGCACAAGGACGTCCCCAACAACCGCCAGGCGTACTACGTCGGCTTCGCGGTCCCCGTCGGCCGCATCACCACAGCGCAGATGCGCAGCGTCGCCGACGTGGCCGACCGCTACGGCAGCGGCGAGATCGTGATGACCGTGAGCCAGAACCTGGTCATCCCGAACATCCCGGAGGAGAAGCTCGGCGCCCTGTTCGACGAGCCGATCTTCAAGGAGCTGCCGTACGACCCGTCGCCGATCATGCGCGGCCTGGTCTGCTGCACCGGCAGCGACTACTGCAGCATGGCGCTGATCGACACGAAGGCGTACGCGATGCAGGTCGCGCAGGAACTGGAACGCCGCACGGCGGGTCGAAAGGTGGCGCCGCTGTCGATGCACTGGTCGGGCTGCCCGGCGAGCTGCGGGATGCACCAGGTCTCGACGATCGGCCTGCAGGGCTGCCGGTCGCGCGTGAAGGGAGAGATCATGGACGCCGCCCATGTGACGGTGAACAGCCGGGCCGGCCCCGCGCCGGTGGTCGCCAGCGACCTGATGTACGACGTGCCGATCAAGGAACTGGCCGACGCCCTGGAGCCGCTGGTGCTGTACCTGCCGAGGAAGTAGCGGCGCTGTGCAAAGGGGGAAAAGTGTTCCCGTTTAACGGGGAACACTTCAACCCGGCTTTCACGCTACCGCAGGTCGCCCGGCTTCGGCTCCGGGTGCTTGGCGCGGAACAGCGCGAACGCTTCGCTGCGCAGGATCGGGCTAAGCTCGGCGTCGCGGTAGCAGTCTTCGACGAAGAAGCGGTCGCGCTTCTTCCGCTCGAACCGCTCGGTGAAAGCCTTGACGTCGCCCGACGCGGCCACGACGTACAGGGCCAGGAAGTCGTCGTTGCGCACGGCCTCTTCCCGCGCTTCCGCCCGCTTCAGGGCTTCGGGGATGCGGTCGAGCTTGACGAGGCTGAGGACCAGCAGGCGGTCGGCCTTCCACGACCAGCGCGGCCCGGACAGCGGGCCTTCGCGCGGACCCTCCAGCTTCTTCACGAGGCCCGCGTAGTCCTTGCGGAGCCACTGCAAATCCAGCTCCCACGCCGCCAATGACGGGTCATCCGGGGTCTTCTCGCGGTGGGCGGCGACCAGAGCGGCGAGCTGTTTCTCGTCCTTCTCCAGGGCGCACATGCTGGCCAAGTTCTCGAAGACGCGCGCGGAGCCGGCCGACGCCAGGTGCGACTCGGCGAGGCGGCCGAGCTTCAGCCTGGCCCGGTCGACGCCGGACTGGAACGTCTGCTTGTCGAAGCGCTGCATAGGGAGAGCGAGCGCAGCGAGGAACGACTTCTCAGCCTGGGCCGCGTCGTTGCGTAGCAGGTGGAGTTCGCCGTTGTGGAAATGCCAGCTCGCGTCCTTGGCGTGCTTTCTGCCGTGCTCCTGGAGAAGCTGCTCCAGTTCGTTGTCTTTCTTAAGTCTCAGGAAATGCGGCGCAAGTGCCTTGAACGCGGAAGGGCGGTCGGGGCAGGCAAGGTAGCCCTCCAGGGCAAGTCCCTGGTCCGCCATCGCCATGACGAACGGTTGGACGTAGCCCTGGACGCGGAACTTGTCGGACTGCGTCTTGCACGCCTGCTGGAAAAGCCGGACCGCCTCGTCGGCCTTCTTCGCGAGCAGCTTGGCGCGGGCCTGGTCGAAGACGAAATCGGAGTCGTCGCCTGCGCCGGGCCGGTGCGCCTCGATCAGCGCATCGACGCCGGCGGCGTCCTTGTCGAACAGGTAGAAGTGCAGCAGCGACTCGTAGGTCTGCTTGCGCGGCTCGATCTCGGCGAGCGCCTTCAAGCCCTGGCCGTTGCGGTACATCGCCTCGATGCGCAGGTGCCTGGAACGGTCGCGCAGCTCCTGAGGCGCGTTCGGCCCGATCCGCGACAACGCCTCAAGCGCCCCCTTCCAGTCCTTCTGCATCGCCAGCAGGTCGGCCAGGAAGTGGGCGTGCCAAAGGTCGTCCGGCTCGCGCTTCGCGTGCGCGTCGAGCACCTTGCGGAGTGTGTCCAACTGGTTCATCTCCAGCAGGTCGTCGGCCAGCGCCATCAGCGCCTCGCGCGGATCGGGCGACGCCAGGTAGGCTTCCAGCGCCTTGCCGGCGTCGGCCATCGCCCGCGTGAAGTCACCCAGCAGCATGCGTCGCTTCTGCGGGTCGGGCTGCAAAGCCCAGCCCTGCTTGAACAGCGCGATCGCCTCGTCGTGCTTCTTCCGATGCACGGAAAGTTGGATGCGGACCGTGGCTACATGGTCGTCGTTCGGCGCCGCCTTGGCGTGCTTCTCTAGCAGCGACTGAAGGAGGTCGTGCTTCCGTTCCTGCAGGCAGAGCGACGCGAGCTGCTGGAAGACCTCCTTGCCAGGCGCCAACTGCTCGTAGGCCTGCTTCGCGCGGCCGGTGTGGTAGAGAGACGAAACGCGGCCTGGCAGGAAGCTGCGCAGCGTCGCCGCGTCGGGCGCCTTGCCGGCGGCGGCCTCGAACGCCTTCGCCGCCTGCGCGTGCAGGCCGTCGCTCGCCAGCAGGTCGGCTTCGTGGAGTTTCAGGAGCGGGTCGCCGGGGTGCTTCCTCGCGTGCAGCTTCACCAGCATCCGCATCTCGTCGTGGTTGTAGCGCACGCGGCCCGCCAGCTCGCGGAACGCCTCCAGCGCGTCCGGGAGGACCGGGTAGGCCAGCGCGGCGTGGCCCCCGTCCGCCATCGCCTGCTGGAAGTCGCGGGCGTCGATGCGGCGCGCCGCCTGGTCCTTCGACTTCGCCAGCGCGGCCTCGAACAACGCGGCCGCCTCCTCCGGCTTGTGGTTCCACGCCTTCGCCAAGGCCAGGCTCATCGCGAGCTTCGGGTGGTTCGGGTCGATCTTCCGCATCGCCAGCGCCAACGGCTCCAGCGCGGCGCCGTCCTTCGTGGATCGGCAGTCGTCGGCGAGCAGGTCGAAGCTCTTGTGGTGCTCGCCGAGCTTGGCGAAGCGTTCGGCCAGCTCGTCGCGGCTCTCGTCGGGATCCATGGCGCGGAGCAGTCCCAAAAGGACGTTGGCGTCCCTGGGGTTGTACTTCAGCGACACGCGGTACGACTCCGCCGCCTCCTTGAACCGCGACAGGCCGCGCAGCGCCTCGCCGCGCTCGTAGCAGACGAGGCTGTCGTCGCCCAGCAGCGCCTGGTAGGCGTCGAGGTGCTTCAGCGCCGCCGCCCAGTTGCCCAGGACGTTGTGGCTGACTCCTTTGAACAGATCCAGGCATGGCATGTCGGCATGGAAACGGTGGGCGGCGTCGTACTTCTCGAGCGCGAGCTGCGCGTTGCCTCGGCTTGACTGGACCAGTCCCTCGAAGAGATGGCGCAGCGCCTCCATCATGCGGGGAAGTTCCTTCCCTCCTAGCGACTTCAGGATCTCGTCGGCTTTGTCGTAGTTCTGGGCGTTGAGGGCAAGCCGGACATCGCCCAGCTTCTTGAGCCGGGCGGAGTTCTCCTTGATTGCTCCGCCCTGGTTCGCTTCCTGGAGCATCACCCCCACCGAGAGGGTGAAGCGCAGGCTCGTGCTCAGATCCTCGTAGTCGTAGACTTTCCAGCCGTCGCCCGACTTGACCAGCCACCAGCGCATCCGCAGGAAGGAGCCGTCGTCTCCCGTCGTGTGGCGGGCGATCACCGCCACGTCGTCCCGCGCGATCAGCTTGACGCTGCGAATCTCGGTTTCACGCCAGTTCAGGAACTCGGCGTTCCTCGCCAGCATCTGCCCCAGTCCCTCACGCATCTGCCGGACTTCGGCGGTGCGGTTCCGCAGCATCATTTCGGGAATTATTTTCTGCTCGACGAACTCGTCGTGGAGCCTCTCGAAATCGAACAGTGCGGCGATCTTCTCGGCCTTGCGCTCGGCCAGGGCCTCGCCCAGCTTGTCGAGCGTCGGCTTGACCAGCGGGGCAAGCTCGTTGGCGTCGCGCGCCAGCTTGTTCGGGCCTGGTTCGAGTTTCTCCTTCCTGCGCTCGACGAGGTCGTCCGCCTGGCGCACGGGCCAGCGGTTCGGCTGGAACTGGTCCGCCGGCGGCCCGAACCACGACACCGAGATGGTGATCGTCACCACCACCGCGACCGCCGCCAGCACGAGCCCAACCACGCGCACCGGCTTCCAGCCCGATTCGTGCTCCGGCTCCCGCGCCTTGCGGCGCGCGGGGCGGCGCGCCGAGGTCGGGATCGGCGCCCGCGAAGGCGACGGCGAAGAGGGAAGCTCCAGCACGATCGCCGTTGGCGGCGGGGGCACGACCACGACCGCTGGCGGCGCGTGCTCCGCCGGGGGCGGGTCGCCCGCGCGGAACGACGTTTGGCAGGAGGGGCACTGCACCAGTTGCCCCAGCAGGGCCGTGTCGATCTGCAAGCGGCGGTCACATCCTGGGCAGGTGATGGAGTCGTTCATGTGTGTGCTTCAGGCGTCGTTGGTCGTTCCAAGGAACCAATTCACAACAACGCAGAATACCGATATCGACGCCGATTCGCAATGTTGCCCCTGGCAGGATTCGTGAAAAATCGCCTATCCCTGTGAGTTCTCCGTGCTGCCTCGGCGAACTATCATCGCTTTCCTTCACCCTCCAGCTCTGCAACGACCATCGTGTGTACGTCGAGCCTCGGCACCACCACAGTGACGCCCGCCTCGCTTCGTTTCAGCGGCAGCTCCTTGCCTTCCGGTTCAAGACGGACGCTGCGGATGCGGTAGTTCGCTGCGAACGTGATCTTGATGTCGTGGATCGGCACCGTCTCCTCGCGCAGCGGCACGTCGTCGACCGGCAGCGCGTGATGGGCCGTGGTGTTGAGGTCGCTGAACAGGTGCGCGACGAGCCGATCGACGCCAGCTTTTTTCTGCCGCATGAGCGTCGCATGGACGCACATCGGCGCCTCGACGAGCATCGGCTGCGGCGCCGCCGTGACGCTTTCGATGGCGTGCTTGAGCGCCAGCCGCTGGTACGGGTAGGCGTAGAGGTAGTAGGCCGAGTCGAAGCCGGCCGCGAAGAAGACGACCTTGCCTTTGCCGTGCGTGCGCGAGACGACGCCGGGGAAGGGGACCGCCGTCGCGTCGGCGCGGTGGTGCAGCTTGCCGAGCACCTTGGCGTCCTTGTCCTTCACCGCGACGCGGACGGCCGCCCCCTTGAACGTGACGGGCTGCTCACCGACGTAGATTTTCATCTTGCCTTGGTTGAGGATCGAGAGCGGGTCCTGGCGGAACTCGAAGATGTTCTTCCGTTTCTCCCAATAATCAGGCCCGATCGACTGCGCGAAGTTGATGTCGACCTCCTCCTTGCCTGCCTTCGCCACCGGCAGGCCGCGATAGTCGACGCCAAAAACCTCGGCCAGCGAGAAGTTGTTGCGCGGCGTGCCGAACTCGTCGAACAGCGACGTGTCGAGGCTGGCTACAAGTCCGCCGCCGTTGCGCACGAATTTCTCGACCGCCGCCGTCTGGGCGTCGTCCAGGCAGGCGGCGTTCGGCAGGATCAGCACCTGGTACTTCGCCAGGTCGGCATCGTTCAGGTTCCAGTCGTTGACGACGTTGACCGGCAGATGCTCCTCGACCGCCGTGCGAAAGGCGCCGAAGACCGACGCCATGTAGCGTTCCTCGACCAAGCCCGCCGACCGGCCGTAGAAGTTGCGCGTGTTGTCGCTCATCAGCAGCGCCGCCCACGGCTCCGGCGACTTGTGCGTCAGCCAGGGCTTGCGTTTCTGCACCTCGCCCATCACGCGGTACAACTCGGCCTGCAAATTCTTCGGCTGCGCGACGGCGATGCTCGGCGAGGCGCCATAAGTCACTGCGAGCAGCATGCGGCGCATGATCTCGTGGGGCGGGAAGCTGTCGTTGCCGTACGGGTTGCCATGCGTGAGGAGGTACGGCTCGCTGAAGGCGACGCGGTGGTTGGTGGTCGCCCAGATGTAGGCGTTGGCGAAGGCGGGGACGATGGTGGTGCCGCGGTTCGTCTCGTCGAGCCAGAACTCCTGGTCGGGGGCGTCGAGCAGCAGGTTCATCCGCGCTGGCATGTTGCGCGGGATGCTGAGGAAATGCCCGAAACGGCCCGCGTTGGTCGTCCACGTCACCAGGGCCACGTCGGGCTTGATCGCCTTCAAACGCTCCTGCATCCGCTGAACCACGTTCTCCATCTTGCGGTCGGCCCAGTGCTGGTAGCGGCGGAACGCGGCGTTGTTCATGTCCGGCGCGGGGATCTCGGCGCCGGCGTCCTTGCGGTAGTTGTCGCGGCAGTGCTTGCAGTAGCAGTAGCCGCCGTAGTGCAGCCCGTCGAAGCTGAACGCCGCCACGTCGGGGAACCGTGTCAGGATCTCGGCCAGCACGTCGATGAAAAAGTCGCCGTACGGGCCGAGCAGGCAGAGCATGCCGCCGTGCGGGAACTTCTTCATGTCGATGGTCGGAATGTCGGTCGTGTTGGTTGCGATGCGGCGCCAACCGGGGCGCGTCTCGTAGACCTCGCCTTGCAGGCAGGGCGGATAGACGCCGAGGATCTTCACGCCGAGCTTCTTGTACTCGGCCACCTCCTTGTGGATGCGGTCGAGCGGCACGTGCGGGCTGCGACGCTTGAGCAGCTTGCTGTCGTAGTAGGCGTAGAACGGATCGACGAAGTTCATCTCGCTGAGCGTGACGCCGTTCGCCGCAGCGGCGGCGCGGGCCTTCGCGTCCATGACGGAGAGCGTGTAGCCGCAGCCGACCGTGTCGTGCAGCCAATCGGGGATCTTGATTTGGCGGAACGGCTGCGTGTCGAAGGGCTGCTTCATCACCACGTCGCCCCAGATGCTCGGCTTCTCCTTCTCCTGGGCGAGATAGGTCGAGGCCAGGGGGCCGAGCCACAACAGCGCGACGAAGCCGAAG
>JAYSSW010000938.1:0-6125 GCA_043720335.1 Planctomycetia bacterium | reverse complement strand
ACGACGTGATCCAGACGAGCGAGTTCACCGTCGTCGGCCGGATCGCGTCGCCAACCATCAAAGCGCACTCGGCCCACTTCGGCGAGCAGTCGCTGAAGCTCAGCGAACTACGCACGCTGTTCCTGCGCAACCAGAACGGCAGCGGCGAGTTCGTCCTCGACGCCGCCAAGCACGGCAGCGCCCTCGACCAGTGGTTCGACACCGGCGTCGCCGTCGACGCGACGCTGCGGCTGCAGATCACCAGCGAAGGCTCGGTCGATCTTTGGCCCCAGGGTGCGGGCCAGTACGTCGCGACGCCGAAGGGCTACAACACGGCGGGCAAAGGCGGCGCCTTCATGGCTGGCACGCTCGTCGGCAGGATCGGCGAGAACGGCAAGGCGTTCCTCGTCGGCGAACGCTACGACGCCAGCGCCACCGAGGAAGGCCGGCTTTACCTCCTCATCACCCCCAGCCCGTGGAACAACGCCTCCGCTGGCGCCTTCCGTGTCCGCGTCCAAACCGACCTCGTCGCCCTGAGCGGCCGATGAACGGGGGGGAGGACTAACCGCAGAGGCGCAGAGACGCAGAGGAAAAACAGAGAAAGACAGTGTATGTGGCGCCAAGCCCCAGGATGAGCGAAGCGATTCCTGGGGGTGACGTGGCCGCGCGGTTCGACCCCCACCAATCGCGTTGCTCATGGTGGGGCTCGGGGTTTTCAATCTGCAATCCCAACTCTGCAATCTGCAATCCGAAGACCCCCACCAATCGCGTTGCTCATGGTGGGGCTTGGCAACTCTCTCCCTATCTCGCCCCTCTCCCTGTCTCCTCTTCCTTCTCTGCCTTTTCCTCTGCGTCTCTGCGCCTCTGCGGTTAGCTCTCCTATTTCCCCCCGACCGGCACCATGCCGTCGAGGTAGCGCCAGTTCTTCAGGAAGTTCAGCAAGTCGGCCATTTCTTGCAGGTTGATGGTCTTCTCCATGCCGTCGGGCATCAGCGACAGGCCCGTTGACGCGATCTCTTCGATCTCGCGGCGCAGCACGATGTCGGACTCGCCGCCGGCCCGTTTCAACGTCACGCTGGTCGCGGTTTCGTTCGCCAGCACGCCGGACAGGATTCGGCCTTCCTTCGTCGTGACGAGATAATTGACATAGTTGTTGTCAATCGCCCGGTTCGGCTGCACGATGTCGGTCAGCAGCGCGTCGAGCGTCTTGGTGCGGCTGTCGGCGATGTCCGGGCCCACGTCGACGCCGACCCCGCCGACGCGGTGGCACGTCGCGCAGTGCTTCTTGAAGATCTCGCGCCCCGTCTTGCCGTCGCTTTTCATCGTCAGCGCGGGCTGGTATTCCTTCAGCGCGGCGAGCCGGTCGCCGGGCAGCTGGTCGGCGAGCAGTTTCTTGGCCCGCACGCGCAGGTCGGCGCGCGGATGCTGGAGCAGCTGGCGGGTGCGGGTCGCGTCCAGGTCCGACGCCTTCACGCGTTTCGCCTCGATCTCGTCGAAGAGTGTTGCTACGCGGTCGGGCTGCCGCAGCATCGCCTCCATGATCTCGCGGCGCAAGGGCGGCGTTGCGCTGCTCCACAGCTTCATCAGGGCGGCGGGAACCTCCCTGTCCGACTGCGACGCGAAGGCACGCAACGAGGCGACGCGCAGTTCGATGGCTGTCTCGTCGGCGATGAGTGGCAGCAGCGCCGCCTTCGCGGTCGGCCAGGGCGCCTGGCCGAGCAGGCGCACGCACATCAAGCGATGGCCGGCTGATTGCTTGGCGTCGCGCGACTGCGCGCTCACCTCGGACATGAGCGCGTCGATGGACTTCGTGTAGGCGCCACGTTCGGCTTCAGGCAGCTCCGCCGCGACCGAAAGCAGCGTCGCGCCGCGGCGCTGCAATCCCTCGGCCAGCCCGGCGAAGCCGTCGAAGCGCACGGCGTGCAGCAAGTCGCTGTTGAGGCGCTTGGCCGTCGCTAGATACGCGCTGGCGTCCTTCTGGGCGCCAACCTGCGCCGCCAGTTCGCGGACCATCGCGGCGGCGCCTGCTTGTCGGCCCTGCGCCGATTCGAGTTCGACGTTGTCGAGGAATCGCTGCAGCACGGGGGCCGCCTGTTTCGGCGGCGCGGTCAGCACCGCGAGCCGCACCCATGGATCCTCGCGATGTTTGATGGCGATCTCCGCCAAGCGGCGCGGCGTCGCTTCGTCGTCCAGGCCGCCGAGTGACAGCGCGGTTTGATAGACGACTCGGCCATCGGAATCGTCGATGCGTTTTTGCACCGCGTCGCGCAGCGCCTTCGACGATTGCATGCGCGGCTCCGCGAGACGCACGGCGTGTTCGCGCACCCGTGGGTGCGCGTCGTCGAGCATGCGTTCGACTTGTGGATCGCTCAATTTCATCTGACGATTCAGCAGATGGGCCGAGGCGATTTTCGCGTGTGGGTTCTTCGTCGTGTCGAACTGCTTCGTCAATGGTTCGACCAGCGCGGGATCGTTCTTCTCCAGCAGCAGACGCTGCGCGGCCTGGCGGTGCCAGGGATCGTCGTCGCCGAGCAGCGCGACCAATGCGTCGAGCTTCGCCGGTTCGACGCGAGGCTTCACGGCTTCGATGTTTCTGCGGTCGGTGACGACGCGCCAGATGCGGCCCTTGTCGCGGCCGACGGCCAGGTCGGGGCGGTTCTTCAGCTCCGGCGGCATGAACTCGGGATGCTCGATGACGGCCCGATACATGTCGACGATGTAGAGCGCCCCGTCAGGCCCGTGCGACAGCGACACGGGGCGGAAGAAGTCGTCGGTTGAAGCGAGAAATTCAACACGGTCCATGTACGGCTTCCCCTCGAACGTCGCTCCCTTCGGCGTCAGCGTCTCCATGTGAACGAGGTTGCCGGTCGGGTCGCAGGTGAAGGCGCCCCCCTGGTACCTGGCGCCGAGCTGGCCGCCCTGGTAGATCATCACGCCGCACGCGGCGGTGAAGCGGCCTTCGTGCAGCGACGACGTGGTCCAGTTGCGGCTCACCGGATGGATCCTGCCCCCCGACGAAAGCGGCCCGTCCTCAAGGATCGACAAGTCGTGCACCAGCGGCGGGGCGGCCAGGAACGGGTTGCGCTTGATGTAACGGCTCTCCATCACGACATGGCGCAGGTGGTGGCGGTTGTCGCAGAGGAAGCGGGCGCCCCAGGCGTCGAACGTGTTGCCGAACTGGCCGGGGCCGGTGACGGCCTCGTGGGCGCCGGTGAGCGGGTCGAAGCGGAAGTCCATGCCGCTCAGATCGACCGGCTTCGGCTCGACGGCGCGCTTCGACACGGGGACGACCTTGCCGCCGCGCAGGCCGTTGGCGACAGTGATCCAGCCGTCGGGGCCGAGTTGCGGATGGCTGACGCGGAGCTGCGGGTTCTGGGCGGCGAAGCCCTCGTACATGACATCACTGCGGTCGGCCTTGCCGTCGCCGTCGGTGTCGCGCAGGTGGACGACGTGCGGGGCGGCGGTGACGATGGCGCCGTCCTTCCACAGCAGCAGCCCGTTCGCGAACAGCAGGTTGTCGGCCCAGGTCGTCGCGGTCTCGTAGAAGCCGTCGCCGTTCCTGTCCTCAAGGATGCGGATGCGGCCCAGCGGCGGCTTCCCCTTCTCGGGGCCGTTCGGGTAGTCGGCCATCTCCACGACCCAGATGCGCCCCTGCGGATCGAACGCCATCGCCACCGGGCTTTGCACCTGCGGCTCGCAGGCGACCAGCTCGATCGTCAGCCCCGGTGGCAGATGGAAACACTTCCGCGACTCCTGTGGCGTCCACAGCTCGCCCGGGGCCCGCTCCTTCAGCGGCACATCCTGCGGCGTTCCGCCATGCCCCGGCCAGGTCGCCAACGCCAAAAGCAGCACGCCGAGCCAACCGATGTTCCGCATGACGGATCTCCGCGACTTGTTCTGCATGCGTGCAATAGAGCAGAATGAACGTGCGTCTTCAAATGAATTTGAAGCGGTATCAAAACCTCTTGTGACGAAAATCGTCTCCTGCGACAGAAGGCGAGCGGCGCGGCGTAAGCCCGCCGTGAAGATGATCTTTCGTGCAAATGGCACGCTTGTGGTTGCAAAATCAGCGAATCGTTGCAGGTTATCACGGCGGGCTTACGCCGCGCCGCTCGCCGTTGCGAATAAGTTGCGAATCGCGAGGTTTAAAAGCAGCTTCTAATGGTGCGTGACGTGGTCAAGATTGAAAACGAAAAGGCCCAGGGATTGCTTCCCTGGGCCTGCTTGAGATTCATCGCGGCTCTGTGTCACGCTTGCGGCTCGCCGTCAGGGCGCGGCTTCATCGCCTCGGCGTAGGCGGCGTTCTTCTGCACCCCGCGCCAGATGAAGAAGCCCGCGAAGCCGAGCAGCAGGTACGGCATGCTGACCATCAGGTAGATGCTCTGGTTCATCGCGGCGGGGAGGTTGTTGACCTCCTCGTCGTCCGACACGGAAATCGCTTCCTTGCACATCGGGCAGGCGCTGGCGGTCATCGGGGCGAACAGCGCCAGTCCCAGGAACAGGCCCGTGATGATGTTTTGGATCTTCCGCATGGTCGAATCTCCTTCTGCTTCCATTCTAGCCGCGCTTCAGATCGGCGGATAGAGGACGTACAGCATCGTGTAGACGACGACGCCGGTGACCGACACGTAGAGCCAGATCGGCAGCGTGATACGGGCGAGCTTCACGTGTCGCAGGCGGTTGTCCTTCAACCCCTGCCAACTGATGTACAGGGCGAGCGGGGCGACCGCGACGGCCAAGACCGTGTGCGTCAGCAGGATCGTGAAGTAGACGACGCGGACGGGGCCTTCGCCCTGGAACCGCATCGACTCGGCGCCAAGCACCGCGAAGTGGTAGTAGAGGTAGCTGGCGAGGAAGACAGCCGAGACGGCCAGCGCGGTCAGCATGAGCGCTTTGTGCAGCGTCTCCTTGCGGGCGCGGATCGCGAGGTAGCCGACGACAAGAAGCACCGTGCAGAGCGCGTTGAGCGAAGCGTTCCACGCGGGGAGCACGCCACTGCGGACGCCGATGAGCGGCAGCGGCTGGTCGAGCTTGAGTTTCATGCGCAGCCGTTGGATCTGCTTCGCGAGGATGTCGACGACGCCAGGCTGCTGACCGTCGAGGTAGCCGACCATGGCGCCGTCGGCGTCGACGAGGATGAGCGTCGGCGTGTGGTCGATGAGGTCGCCGGGCTGGGGGTTCTTCTTGCGCATCGCGGTCTGGAAGAAGCACCTTTGCACCACGTCGTGCACTTCGCTGTCCGGCCCGGTGAGGAACCACCACTGCGAGCGGTCGGCCCCCTGGTCCTTGGCGAAGGCCTTGAGCGTGTCGGGCGTGTCGCCGTTGAGGGCGATGCTGACGAGCTTGACTTCGTCCTTGCCAGCGACCGCCTTCTGCAGTTCGCGCATGGCGGGGACGGTCTTGCTGCAGGGGCCGTTGCAGCCGGGGTAGAAGAAGTGGGCGACCCAGATCCTGCCGAGCAGGTCGCTGGAGCCGATCTTGGCGCCCTTCGCCTCGATGAGCGCGAAGGAGCCGACCTTCACGCCGAACGGGTTGAGCGTCGGCGATTCCTGCGCGTGCGACATCGAAGGAACGAGGAGCAGCACGCTCAAAGTCAGCCAGCGCGCCATGCGGGAGCCTCGCGCCAGGAAGGGGAGGTTCACTTCCATCCCAGCACGATGTCGGGCAGGAGGACGATCACCATCATGAAGGTGACGATGCAGACGGGGACGACGACGCAGTACAATTTGCCCCAGTCGTACTTGAGGTGCATGAAGATGCCGATGACCAGGGCCGCCTTGAGGCAGGAGACGCCCATGATGATGATGGCGCTGGTGTGCCCCTGGCCGAACACGAGGTTGGTGAGGAACGACGCCGCCGTGCAGACGCAGAGCGCCACGAAGACGGCGATGTAGGTTTGGAAGCTGGGGCCAGCGTGTTCGTGCTGCGTTTCCGCCATGTGATTTCTCCCGTCGAAGGGCGCCTGCGGGGGCGCCCGGACTACTTTTGCGATAGTTGGTTCCGCGTCCCGGCCGTGGTCAGACGAGGTAGAGGAGCGGGAAGAGGAAGATCCAGACGATGTCGACGAAGTGCCAGTAGAGGCCGGTCACTTCGATGCCGAGTTCGTGGTCGGGGCCGAACTTGCCCATCAGGTGCAGGACGATGTA
>JAYSSW010000937.1:0-6138 GCA_043720335.1 Planctomycetia bacterium | reverse complement strand
CAGGGCTGCTGCCCTGGGGATTTGCATACCCAGGGCAGCAGCCCTGGGCTTTCGACGCTTCAATGATTGTTGACGTGGGATATTCTCCGCACTGCGAGTCTGCCATGAACACGCGCCGATTCCTGCTCCCCGCGTCGCTGCTGGTCCTCACGACCGTCGCGGCGGCGTGGCTGTTCGCGCATCCGGGGCACGCGCCGCTGCCGACCACCGGCGTGCAGGTCGACACGGAGACCGGAGTCCTCGCGCTCAGCGCCGCGGCGCGCAGCGTCCTCGACCTGCGCACCGAGGAAGTGACGCCTCGCGTCGCGGAGGAGAAGCTGCTGGCCTACGCGACGCTCGTCGCGCCGTGGCAGCGGCACGCGTTCGCATCCACGCGGCTGCCGGGCCGGCTGGCGAAGCTGGCGGTCAGGCCGGGGCAGGCGGTGGAAAAAGGCCAGTTGCTCGCCGAGGTGCAGAGTTTGGAACTGGAGGACCTGCAGCTCGAAATCCTCAACGCGCAGTCGAGCGTTCAACTGGCGGACAAGATCGTGCAGCACGTTCAGTCCCTCGCGAAGATCGGCGCCGCGTCCGACATGGCGTTCCGCGAGGCCCGCAACAAGCAGCTGCAGGCCGCCAACACGCTCGACATCGCCCGTGCGAAATGGCTGAGCCTGGGGCTGGGGAGCGAGACGCTGGCGGGGCTGCTGCGGGACAGCAGCCCCGGCGTGCTGGCGGCGCTGCCCATCACCGCGCCGATCGCGGGGACCGTCATCCACGCCGACGTGCCGGTCGGCAAGGTCGTCGAGGCGACCGAGCATCTCGTCGAGATCATGGACCTGGCCGTCGTCTGGGTGAAGATCGGCCTGCTCGAACGCGACCTGCACCGCGTGAAGGTCGGCCTGCCGGTCGAGCTGAAACTGTCGGCGTTCCCCGACGAAGTCCTGCGCTGCGAGGTGCAGATTCGCGGGCTGTACCTGGATCCTCAGACGCATCTTGGCACCGTCTGGGCGGAGCTGAAGAACGCGCCCAGCGCCGCGCCGCGCTTCCTCCCCGGCATGAACGGGCAGGCCCACATCGTGCTGGCCACGCCGAAGCCGCTGCTGACGATCCCCGTCGCGGCGCTCGTCAGCGACGGGGCGGAGAAGTACGTGATGGTCGAGAGCGCCGTCGCCGCGAAGGAATCGACGTTCCAGAAGCGCAGCGTCGTCACCGGCGTCCAGACCGACGACTGGGTCCAGATCATTGGCGGCGACATCTTCGCCGGCGACCGCGTCGTGACAACGGGACTGTCACAGCTCGCGACGTTCTTCTTCCCCGAAGTGCTGAGGCCCAGCGCCGAGTCGGCGAGGAACATGGGGCTGGCCGTCGAGCCGGTCGGAATGCACATCGTCGAGGACGTGCTGGAGCTGCAAGGCGCCGTCGAGGCGCCGCCCGACCGGCGGGCGGTGGCGGCGTCGCAGCTCGCGGGGAAGATCCAGCGCGTCGCCATCGAGCGCGACCAGTCGGTGCGCAAAGGCGAGGTCGTCGCCGAGGTCGCCAGCCTCGAATTGCAGAAGCTGCAGATGGACGCCCTGCAAGCGCATCTCCAAATTGCGATCACCGACGAGAGCGTGAAGCGGCTGCAGAAGCTCGACTCGATCATCGCCCAGCGCGAGCTGTGGGAAGCGCAGGGTCTGCGCCGCGAACTGGCGCAGCGGCGCGACAGCGTGAAGCGGAAGCTGGAGGCGGTCGGCCTGTCGGAAGCGCAGATCAAGGGGCTGTTCGACGACAAGACGCTGGTCGCGGCGCTGCCGATCCGGGCGCCGCGCGACGGGGTGGTGGTTCATTTCGACAAGGCGCTCGGCCAGGTGGTGAAGGCGGAGGAGCCTTTGTTCGAGATCCACGACCTGTCGCAAGGCGTGGTGCGAGGGAACCTTTCCGAGCGCGAGTCGGCCCAGGCGCGGCACGGCCAGAAGGCCCGCGTGCGGCTGGTGTCGGACCCGGGGTTCGTGGGGACGGGGACGCTGACGCGCAGCGGCCACGCGGTCAGCGCCGACAGCCGGGTGCAGCCGGTGTGGATCGAGCTGGACCAGCCTTCGCCGCAGCCGCTGCAGCACAACCTGCTCGCCCGCCTGACGCTGACGCTGCGGCAGCCGCCGGCGACGCGGGCGGTCCCGCTCGGCGCGCTGGTGCGCGAAGAGGGCCGCGCGGCCGTCTTCGTGCTCGGCGACGACGGCGTGTTCCAGCGCCGCTGGGTGGCGCCCGGCCGCGCCGACGACCGCTTCGTCGAGATCACGGCTGGGTTGGCCCTCGGCGAACGGATCGCGACGCAAGGCGCCGCGGCGCTGCAGACGTACCATGCGAACCTGCGTTAGAGCTTACGTTCAGGCGAACGGCCAGCGTAAGCGGGCTGGTTGAACCTTGCGATCAGGCGAACGGCCTGCGTAAGCTGGCTGGTGGATTTTTCAACCCCTGCAAATTTGGACCAGCCCGCTTACGCAGGCTGTTCGCCGGGCTTCGCGTGATATTTTGATCCCCGACGTGCGGCAACTCCTCATCCCGAGCAAGCGGCTTCCTTCACCTCGCGAATCATTCGCTCCTCGAACCTTTAGGCGTTCATGCTCAACCAGATCATCGCCTTCTCGCTGAAGAACCGCTTGCTCGTGCTGCTCACCGCGATCGTCATGATGCTGTACGGCGGCTACCGGCTGAAGCAGATGCCGGTCGACGTCTTCCCGGAGCTGAACCGCCCGACCGTGACGATCCTCACCGAGGCGCCGGGCCTCGCCCCCGAGGAAGTCGAGGTCCTCGTCACGCGGCCGCTCGAATACCTGCTCAACGGCACGACCGGCGTGCAGCGCGTCCGCTCGGCGTCGGGCATCGGCTTGTCGGTCGTCTGGGTCGAGTTCGACTGGACCACCGACATCTACCGCGACCGCCAGATCGTCGCCGAGAAGATGCAGCTGGCGCGCGAACGGCTGCCCGAGGGAACGAACCCCGTGATGGCGCCGATCTCGTCGATCATGGGCGAGATTTTGCTGGTCGGCCTGCGTTCGACCGCTGACCTGAAGACGCCGGAGGAGCGGCTCGCCAAGGCGATGGAGCTGCGCACGCTCGGCGAGTTCGCCATCCGCAATCGGCTGCTCGCCGTCGAGGGGGTGTCGCAGGTCACGGTCATGGGGGGCGTGCTGAAGCAGTTCCAGATCCTCACCTCGCCCGCCAAGCTCGCCGCCCAGAACATCAGCTTGCAGCAATTGGTTGAGGCGGCGGAGAAGGCGAACGTGATCGTCGGCGGCGGCATCATGGTCCGCAGAACCAAGGAGTCGCTGCTGCGCATCAGCGGCCAGGCCCTGTCGCTCAAGGATCTGGAGGACACCGTGGTGGCGTGGCGCGACCCCCGCCCGGTGCTCGTCAAGGACGTGGCCGACGTGCGCTTCGGCGGCCCCGTGCAGCGCGGCGACGGCAGCCTGAAGGTGCGCGTTGGCGACAAGATCGTCGGCGGGCCGGCGGTCATCATGACCGTGCAGAAGCAGCCCGACGTCAACACCCTCGCGCTCAGCCCGCGCCTCGAAGAAACCCTGCGCGAGATGCAGAAGGACCTGCCAAGCGACGTGGTGCTGGAGACGCGCATCTTCCGCCAGGCCGACTTCATCCAGGTCGCGGTCGACAACGTGCTGGAAGCCGTGCGCGACGGCACCATCTGGGTCGTCGTCGTGCTGTTCATCTTCCTGTGGAACTTGCGCACCAGCGCCATCACGCTCGCCGCCATCCCGCTGTCGCTGCTGATGACGTCGCTGGTCTTCGCGTGGTTCAACATCACGATCAACACGATGACGCTCGGCGGCATCGCGGTCGCCATCGGCGAGCTGGTCGATGATTCGATCGTCGACATCGAGAACATCTTCCGCCGGCTGAAGGAGAACCGCCGCCTGCCCAGGCCGCGGAACGCGCTGAAGGTGATCTACCTGGCGTCGTGCGAGGTGCGCAACTCCATCGTCTACGCGACGCTCATCGTGGTGGCCGTCGTGTTCCCGCTCTTCTCGCTCGCGGGGCTGGAAGGCCGGATGTTCGCGCCGCTGGGGCTGGCGTACCTCGTCACGCTGTTGTGCTCGCTCGTTGTGTCGCTCACGGTGACGCCGGTGCTGGCGTCGCTGCTGCTGCCGAGGGCGAAGTTCCTGGACGACGAGAAAGACCCGCTGGTGCTGCGCTGGCTGAAGAAGCTCGACGAGAAGGTGCTGCGCTGGACGCTGCGGCACCCGTGGCCGATCCTGAGCGCGACGCTGGTGCTGGCGGTGCTGTCGAAGGTGGCGCTGTTCTGGATGGGGTCGGACTTCCTGCCGCCGTTCAACGAGGGGACGCTGACGATCAGCCTGCAGACCGAGCCGGGGACGAGCCTGGCCGAGAGCGGGCGGATCGCGCAGCGCGCGGAAACGCTGCTGCTGGAGGTGCCGGAGGTGCTGTCGGTGTCGCGGCGGACGGGGCGCGCGGAACTCGACGAGCACGCGGAAGGCGTCAACTCGTCCGAGATCGACGCCCGGCTGCTGGAGCACGAGACGCCGAAGCCGGGCGTCGGCTACGCGATCCTGCGTGCGGTTCCGGGGCTGCACCGCTGGGGCGTCGACGTGCAGGGCAGGCCGCGCGACGTGGTCATCACGGACGTGCGCGCGCGGGTCAGTTCGATCCCCGGCGTGAAGGCGAACCTCGGCCAGCCGATCTCGCACCGGCTCGACCACATCATGTCGGGCGTGCGGGCGCAGATCGCCGTCAAGGTGTTCGGCCCCGACCTCGCCGAGCTGCGCTCGCGGGCGGCCGACATCCAGACGCGCATGGGCAAAGTCGCCGGCGTGGTCGATCTGCAGACCGAGCCGCAGGTCGAGATTTCGCAGGTGCGGCTGAAGGTGAACCGCGTCGAGGCGGCCCGCTACGGGCTGGCGCCGGGCGACGTGGCGAAGCTGCTGGAGACGGCGTACAAGGGGCGCGTCGTTTCTCAAGTGCTCGACGAGGACCGTTGGTTCGGCCTGGTCGTCTGGTACGACGAGTCGGCCCGCAGCAACCCGGCCGTCATCAACCAGACGATCCTCGACACGCCGTCGGGACGAAAAGTCGCGCTCGGTCAGGTGGCGGAAGTGCTCGACACGACCGGCCCCAACACGCTCAACCGCGAGAACGTGCAGCGGCGCATCGTCGTGTTCTGCAACGTGCAGGGGCGCGACCTCGGAAGCGTCGTCGCCGACCTGCAGGACGCCGTCGCCCCGGTCGCCGACGAGCTGCGCACGCTGCCCGGCGGCTACCGGCTGGAGTTCGGCGGGCAGTTCGAGGCGCAGCAGCAGGCGACGCAGCGGCTCGGCATCCTCGCCGTCTTCGCGGTCATTGTTGTTTTTCTGCTGCTGTGGAAATGCCTCGACTCGTGGATGGCGGCGTTTCAAGTTTTGCTGGTGAACATCCCGCTCGCGGCGCTCGGTTCGGTCGCCACGCTGATGCTGGTGAACCGGCCCAGCTGGGAAGCGCTGCAGGCCGCCCCCTGGCATGATTGGCCGCGCGTCTGGGCCGAGGCGACGACGCTGTCGGTGGCGCACTGGGTCGGCTTCATCACGCTGATGGGCATCGTCTGCCGCAACGGCATCATGATGATCTCCCACTACATCCACCTGATGAAGCATGAAGGCGAGCCGTTCGGCGAGGCGATGGTGATCCGCGGCAGCCTGGAACGCCTCGCCCCGGTGCTGATGACCGCGCTCACCGCGATGGTCGGGCTGATCCCGCTGGCGATGGGCGGCGGCCAGACCGGCAAGGAAATCCTGCACCCGCTCGCCCTGGTGGTTCTCGGCGGCCTGCTCGACTCGACGATCATGGACCAGCTGGTCACGCCGGCAGTCTTCCTCTTCTTCGGCAACCGCTTCGGCCCCGGCATCTACCTCGGCAAAACGCCCTCGACGCGCGAGGCCCAGGCGCTCGAGAAGCAGGCGGAGGAGCTGTTCCCGGAGGAGGAGGAATCCCCCTGAGCCCGAAGCGCCAGCGAGGCAGCACACGCGGCGATGGTTGGGCGGTTCCTGGGTGGGGTGGTGCTGCCGATGCGACAGCGAGGCGCGACGATTCATCCGCATCGACCGCAACAAGCCACGCATCGCCGCCGCGCTGCCTCGCTGGCGCTTCGGAAACGCGCACCACGGGAAGTGCCCA
>JAYSSW010000936.1:0-13151 GCA_043720335.1 Planctomycetia bacterium | reverse complement strand
GCGGTCCCGTTTCCGGGGTCCACTATATGGGCCGTGAGCCGGAACGGGAGCGGTAGCGGCATCAAATCAAGACTTTCGTGGAAGGCGCCTTGAAGCCGGGGCAGAGAAGGAGGAATGTTCCAATGTCCAACGAGGAGCGAATCGATGAACGCCTGGAGCGGATCGAGCGGCTGCTGAACGATCTGTTCCAAAGGCAGACCGTGAAGGACTTCTACAGCACCGACGAGTTCGCGAAGCTGGTGAACAAGGCGGAATTCACGGTGCGGGAGTGGTGCCGCCTGGGACGGGTGCGGGCCGCGAAGCGTCATTCGGGCCGAGGCGCTCACCCGGCCTGGGTCATCTCGCACGCGGAACTGCTTCGCTACCAGCGCGAGGGCCTGCTGCCGCTGCACCTGGCAAACTGAACTTCCGCAGAAACGGAAAAAGCCCCGAGGATTGCTCCCCGGGGCTTTTCTTGTTCAATCAAACACACCCTTGATTGCTTCTTGCTGGGTGCTTGGCCAGAGGTGGCGATATCGCCTCGATGTTTCTTCGTTCATGTGGCCCGCCCATTCTTGCACGAGGCGTTGATCGACGCCCTTGCTCGCGCATGCCGAGATGAAACTGTGCCGAAGCGTGTGCAGGCCGCGAATCACCTCCCATCGGCTTCCGGCCAACACCCTTCCAAAATGATCGTGGACTTCGTTGCGCGTAAGCGAGCCTTGAACTGCCGCAGCCCGTTTCCGCACATTTGCCTGCCGACCCTTGAGGGACTTGGGTCGTGTTTTTTCGTTTTCGTGGCCGGTGGTTTCGCTGCGTTTTTTGCTTCGGGCAACCGTGGCTGTGTGGCAGAAAAGCGACGATCCGCCGGGATGCTGCGAAAGCCAGTCCTGCATCACCTGTCGCAAGAACGGAGTCAGTGGGACGCGGCGGGTCGACCGCTGGCCTTTGCTCCTCTTCTTCTCGCGAATCTGCACGGTGTTGCTGACGAAATCAATGTCGCTCACCAGCGCTCGGAGCAACTCGCTTCGCCTTGCCCCGGTGTGTGCCGCGAAAGTGAAGAGCGGGTGGATCCAGGGATGGGTGGCCTTTTCCTTGACGTGAGCCAGCAGTTCGATCAATTCGGGCGACGTGAGGTAGAGGCACTGCCAGAGGGCAGGTGCTTTTCCACCCGACGCGATCTGACGATTGATCTCGTCAATGGTCATGAAGGGAGGCTTCTCGTCAGACTTCGGATAGCGCAGGCTGCGGTTCGGGAAGCGGCTCGCAGTCAGCCCCATTGGCTCGCCCCAATTCCAGGCAGCTCGGAGCGTGGCAATTTCCTTGCGGATGGTGGTGGAGGCGATTTTGTCCTTCGAGCGGGAATCGACGTACTCCTGAAGCTTTGAAAGCGTCAGATCGACCAAGGGGAGCCCATTGCCGAGCACACGGCAAAAATGCGAGAGGTGCAAACGACAGGTGTCGAGCGAGTTGGCTTCGATGGTTCCGTTGCTGTGAGTCTGAAGGTAGCGGTCTTTCAGGTGGCCCAACGCGACCGTCTGGCGCACGGACGCGGGAAGCGTGGGGCCGACATCGGGGGGATTGCCATCGTGTTCGACAAAGGCAACGATGTCCACACCGTCAGGAAGCACAAGAAGCCGTTGCTTGAGCCTCATCAGCAAGTATTCAACCTGCTTGGCCTTGTGTTCCGCCTCGGCTTTCTCGACTTTGCCAAGGGTAAAGGAATGGAGCTTGCCATTGTGGCAAAACAAAACCCGAAAGCTGCCGTTACGTTCTTGCAGGGACGCCATGACTGGATCCTCCGCAGCATCACCCCAACGCCAGGCAAGCGATTTTACCCGATCTTTGCCAACCGCTTGGAAAAAGAAAAAGGGCAAGGGCGACTCGTTGTCGTAACCCCTTGCCCTCATTGTAGTGCCGGAGACAGGACTTGAACCTGCACTGTATTGCTACAACCAGGCCCTCAACCTGGCGCGTCTGCCATTCCGCCACTCCGGCTTCGGCATATGGTCATTATGGAGGGGCGAAATGCAGAATCAAGCCCCTTTCCGCTTCGGTCCCGCGATTTCCTCGAAGCGGCCCCTCCAACCATGACCACGCGGTCTCCGCAGGGCGTCGCGCGGGACGTTTCTTGGCGAGGACGAGTCGGCCGGGGCGAGTCGAACGCCAAGCATTGACGTATTCGCGAATGCGACGAATCAATGGTAGCGGTGGTTCCGTATGAAGTCGCTGGAGATGCCCTTCCCCGATTGGCTCCCTGCCTTTTTATGAGCTAAACTATAAAGGCGGAAGGGATGCCTTGCTTCCTCCCCTGACCTGTGGCCTTTCCCCTCCTCGTCGCCTCCTTCGAGTCTACATCATGGCGGAAGTCGTGGAACGCGTGACGGAAACCTGGGTGGCCCCCTCCCATGACCGCCCCTTCTCCGTCGCCAACCGGACCGCTTGCCTGGTCCACATCTACCCCACCGGCCCCAGCATGGGGACGCGCTACGTCCTCGGCGACGTGCCGCTCGTCATCGGACGCTCCAACGACTGCGAGATCCGCATCAGCGACCATTCCGTCTCGCGCCGGCACGCCCGCATCCAGCCCGGTGCCGACGGCTTCTACGCCGTCGACCTCCAGAGCACCAACGGCACCTACGTCAACGACGTGCCCGCCTCCATGTACAAGCTCAAGGACGGCGACTACCTCCGCGTCGGCAACTGCATCTACCGCTTCCTGATGGGGGGCAACGTCGAGGCCGAGTACCACGAGGAGATCTATCGCCTCACCATCATCGACGCCCTCACCGACATCCACAACAAGCGCTACTTTCTCGAATTCCTCGACCGCGAACTCGCCCGCTCCAGCCGCCACGACCGGCCCCTGTCGCTCATCATGATCGACATCGACAAGTTCAAGGGAATCAACGAGGACTTGGGGCACCTCGGCGGCGACTTCACCCTGCGCGAGATCACCGCACGCATCAAAGGCAACATCCGCAAGGAGGAACTGTTCGCCCGCTACGGCGGCGAGGAGTTCGCCGTCGTGCTGCCGGAGACGCCGCTCGAAGGGGCGATCACGCTGGCCGACCGGCTGTGCAAGATCATCTGCCAGTCGCCTTTCCAGTTCGAGGAGAAGACGTTCAACGCCTCGATCAGCGCGGGCGTGACGACGACGAACGGCGAGAAGGGCATCACGCCGATGGAGCTGATTCGCCGCGCCGACGACAAGCTGTACCAGGCGAAGCGCGAAGGCCGCAACCGCGTCTGCAGCTGAGTCACAGCCGCTGGCCGCTCCGCTGCTCGAACTCGGCTTCGTCGATGCGGACGAACTGCACGCGGTCGCCGGTGCGCAGCGGGAAGTAGCCATCGACGACATCGACCAGCACCAGCGGTGTCCGGCCGACGAGGTTCCAGCCGCCCGGCCTCGGCTCGGTGTAGACGCCGGTCTGCCGTCCTGTCAGCCCGACGCTCCCCGCCTCGACGCGCAGCCTCGGCGCGGGCAGCCTCGGCACGCCGGCCAACTCGCTCGGCAGATACCCCAGGTACGGGAAGCCCGGACAGAAGCCGATCGCGTAGACGCGATACACCGCGCCCCCGTGCAGCGCAATGATCTCGTCCCGCGACCTGCCGGTGTGTTCGGCCACGCGATCCAGGTCCGGCCCCATCTCGTAGCAGCACGGAATCGCGTGCAGCTTGCCTTCGTCCATCCTCGTTGACATCGCGTTGTCACTCGCGGAAAGGGCGAGCGCTTCGCGCACGGCCAACGCATCGACCGTTCGCGCGTCGTAGAAGACCGCCACGCTGGCGTACGCCTGCACGACGTCGACGAGCCAGGCGCTCGGCTCGCGGCGGACGCGCTGCGCGAAGCGGCTCGCGTCGTCCTCGCGGTCGAACGTCGCCATCCACGCCTGATCGCCCAGCGGCTGCAGTCGCACGCGGCTTCCTTTCCATTGACGTTTCCGGCTCCCTCCACGGTCGCGGGTCAGGATGCCACTTTCATGGACACCCGCGCGGTCAATCGTGGACCGTGGCGCCGGCGAGGTAGCCGCGCAGCTCGCAGTAGATCTGCGTGCAGCGTTCGCGGAACGCCGGGGTGGCGGCCGATTTGCTGTCGGGGCTGGACATCAGCACGGTGACGTGCAACAGGCTCTGCTGCTGCGGGTTGCTGCGTTCCAGGCGGAGTTCGAGGTCGACGATGCTGGCCTTGCGGCGCAGGCCGAACCAGGAGAACGACCCCTTCGAGTCGCCGCCGCCGGTCCCCAGACGGACGCGGATCATGCCGGGCACGCTTTCGAGGACTTCGCCGTCGTGGTCCTGCACGAAGCCGCGCAGCTTGTAGGTGGCGATGGCGTCGGGCATCCACGCTTCGAGCTGGTGGACGACCAGGTGAGGCTCGTACGCGGGGAGTGCGGGCCGAATCATCTCCGCAGGGGTCTTGTGCTGCTTCAGGCCGTCCTGCGTTTCATGGGCGAGCGGCGAGTGCGAGGAGTGCGGAGTGGAATTGCTCGATTCGCCGAGCAGCGCTTCGTGGAACTGCTGGGCCAGGTCGCGGGCGCTGGCGGGGCGGTCCTTCGGGTTCTTCGCCAGGCAGCGCTGCACCACCTCCTCGATCTCGGGGGCGATCATGTCCGACATCCCCATCTCGGCGAACGTCGGCGGGGCCTCGGTCGCGTGGGCGAACAGCACGTCCATCGTCTCGGAGCGGTGGAACGGCAGCCGGCCGGTCAGCAGCTCGTACATCAGCACGCCGACGCTGTAGAGGTCGCAGTGGAAGTCGACGTCCTCGCCGCGCACCTGCTCGGGCGAGATGTATCCGGGCGTGCCGACGGCGAAGTCGGTGCCGGTCTCGGTCGAGCGGTGGTACATGCTCATGCCGGAGTTGTCGGAGACCATCTTGGCCAGGCCGAAGTCCATGACCTTGATCTTCTCGAACGGCGTGTCGGGATCGACCACCATCAAGTTGGCGGGCTTGAGGTCGCGGTGGACGATCCCCTCGCTGTGGGCGGCGTAGAGGGCCTCGCAGAGCTGGTCGAGCAGCCGGCCGACCCGTGCAGGCGTGAGCCGGCCGTTGCGGTGGACCAGGGTGTCGAGCGTGACGCCCTTGATGTACTCCATGACGATGCACGGCCCCAACGGGTCGTTCAACGACGCGTCGTAGAGCGCGACGACGCACGGATGCTGGAAGCGCGCCATCAGCAGCGTTTCGCGCTGGAAGCGCTCGCGGAATTTGGGGTCGCTGGCGACATGCTCGTGCATGACCTTGACGACCACCTGCCGGCCGAGATCGTTCTGCCGGCAGAGGAAGACGCGGCCCATGCCTCCTTCGCCAAGGAGGCGGATGGTCTCGTAACGTCCCAGGAAAGTACGGCCAACCATGAGTCACATCCAGGGAGGGAGTTGCAAACGGGCATGCAAGTCTAGGTCAAGAAATGAGGCCGTGCCTGCAATTCCAACGGGAAGTGAATGGAACGCGCGTACAGGCCGTTATTGCAGTTCCAGCCGCGCCAGGATCAGGTCGCGCACGTCGGTCTGGCGCAGCCCGACGGGGGGGGGCGCCGGCCCGTCGCCGACCATCACCGGCTGGTCCTCCGGCGTCGCGACCAGCACGCCGTGGCTCCCCTTCACCAGCGTTGCGTCGAGCGGAACCACGTCGAAAAGCGTGCGGAAACCGAGCTTTTTCATCAACAGCTTGCGGATCGCACGTCCCTTCGGCCAAAGCAGTTGCGGATCGAAGAACAGTTCACAAGGATCGTAGCCTGGCTTGCGGTGAATGTCGACGCAACGGGCGTAGTCCGGGGCCTGCCGATCATCGAGCCAGAACGGGTACGCGAACCACGCGTTCGGCTTTGACAGGGCGACGAGGTCGCCCGCGCGGGGATGGTTCAAGCCGATCTCGCTTCGTTCTTCGCCGACGAAGAGACGGTCGATGTCGGGCTGTCCCTGCAATAACTCGCGCAGCTGCGGCAGGTCGGCGGGATCGTTCACATGGACATGCGCCACCTGATGATCGCAGACGGCGAACGCTCGACTGGCGTACAGTTCCATCGTCTCGCCGAACGGGCCGGGCCTCGCTTGCAGCCAGCCCGCTTTCCGAAGGATGCGGTTGAGATAGATCGGCTGATCTACCTGGACGTGCGTGTACTCGTTGACGACCCACACCGCTGCATCGACCGCCTTCGCCTGGTCGAGCAGCGGAGCGCACGCTGTGTCGAGATCGCCGACCAGCTTCGGCCAATCGCAGCGGTCGGGGCCGACCTTCTGCGTCTCGTAGTCGAGGTGCGGCAGATACACGAACGTCAGTTGCGGCGGGTTCTCGCGGAGCACCTCGGCCGCGCAGCGAGCGATCCATTGCGAGCAAGGCAGCCCGGCCATCGGCCCCCAGAACGTGGGGAACGGGAAGGCGCCGAGCTTCTGTTTCAGGCGAGGCGTCCACTCGGCGGGATCGCTGAGGATGTCGAACGCCTTGTTGCCGTCGGCGCCGTAGTGCGGCTTGGGAGTGACGCTGATGTCGACGGCGGCGCCCTGGTTGAACCACCAGAACAGCTTCGCGCTGCGGAACGGCAGGCCGCGCTCCTGCGCGCGTCGCCGAGCGGTGGCGTAGACCGGCTCGGCTTGCAGGAGCCGGTTCGACTGCTGCCAGAAGCAGACTTCGTTGGTGTCGCGGAACAGCCAGCCGTTGCCGACGACGCCATGCTCCTGCGGCAGCTTGCCCGTGAGCATGCTGGCCTGCGCGGAGCAGGTGACCGCGGGCGTGACCTCGCGCAGCGGCCGCGACCAGCCCGCGTCGGCGAGAGCGCTGAGTCGCGGCGCGTGCCGCAGGTGTTTCGTCGTCAGGCCGACCGTGTTGAGGATGACAAGCGGTTGCATCGTTGGAAGTTGCCATTCTAAACGAGTGAAAGGGAGATCCGCACAATCCACGGTCGCGGACTTTGCACCAAAGGTGCTGCATAACAAAGCCCAGGGTCGCGAAGCGCACCCTGGGGACGGTGTCGCCGTGGAGGTTTTCTACGCCAACGGCGTTGCATCGCGTGGTTTGCGTGTTGGTGATGCAGCCCCGTTGGGGCAGCGGCCGACATTGTCACGGTTACCCAGGGTGCGCTTTGCGACCCTGGGCTTCGCTATGCAGCACCTTTGGTGCAAAAAAGCAGGGTCGCTCTATGGCGTTTCCTTCCACTCCTTGGCGACTTGCTCGTTCTGGCGCAGCACGCGCATCATGTTGCCTCCGAGGATCTTCAGGATCGCCTCGCGCGCGTGGCCTCGGTTCAGCAGTTCCTGGGTGATGTACGGGTAGGTCGAAACGTCTTCGAGCTGGCGCGGGACCGAGTTGATGCCGTCGTAGTCGGAGCCGATGCCGACGTGGTCGACGCCGGCGACCTTGACGATGTGCTCGATGTGGTCGACCACGTCGTGGATGCTGCCGGGCGGCATCGGGTGGTCCTTCTTCCACTGCGAGTAGGCGATCTTGAACTCGTCGTCGTTGGGGTACTGCTTCTTCATGTCGCGGTAGACTTTGCCCAGGTCCTTGAGGATGCGGGCGCCTTCGTTGGTGATGAAGCCGGAGTAGAAGTTGACCATGATGACGCCGCCGTTCTTGGCGACGAGTTTCAGCACGTCGTCGGGGACGTTGCGCGGATGCGGGGCGAGGGCGAACGCCGACGAGTGCGACGCGATGACCGGCGACTTCGTGACGCGCAGCGTGTGGCGCATCGTGTCGGCGGAGACGTGGGAGATGTCGGCGAGCATGCCGTGCCGGTTCATCTCGCGGACGACGCTTTCGCCGAACGGGGTCAGGCCCTTGTGTTTTGGCTCGTCGGTGGCGGAGTCGGCCCAGTCGAGGTTGTCGGTGTGGGTGAGCGTCATGTAGCGGGCGCCGAGGGCGTGCAGCATGCGCAGCGTGCCGAGCGAGTTGTCGATGGAGTGGCCCCCTTCGAGGCCGATCAGCGACGCGATCTTCCCTTCCTTGCGGATGCGGACCACGTCGTCGGCGGTGTAGGCCATCGCGAACGTGTCGGGGTAGGCTTTGACGAGGCGATGGATGACGTCGATCTGCTCCAGCATCTGCTTGATCGCGGTGCCGTCCTTCGCCGTCTCGGCGGGGACGTACGCGGACCAGAACTGCGCCCCGACGTTCCCCTTGCGCAGCCGTTCGATGTCGGTGTGCATGGTGGGCTGCGGCTTGGCGATGTCGAACTTGCGGAAGAAGAAGTCCTTCTTGGTGCGCAGCTCCCAGGGCAGGTCGTTGTGCCCGTCGAACAGCAGCGCCGCGCGGTGCAGCTTGGCCGCCTCGTCGGTCAGCACGACGACGCCGCGCTTCTTGTCCTGCGCGGTCGCAGGCTGGGCGGCCGACATCAACAAACCTGCCAGCAGCATGATCGCGATGGTCCGCATGATCCACCTTCCTCGTCGATTTCCGCGCCGCGTCGGCGCGGCGCTTGTGTTTCCATCCTCTGCTCTACCCATTATGATGCTCCTTGGGGATTGCCAAGGCGAAGTCGCGCGACAATCATTGCGCTTCAAGCAGGTTCTGACCCAGGGACGGCTGTCCCTGGGCTTTCGAGAATCTTCCGAATCCCCGAAAGCCCAGGGACAGCCGTCCCTGGGTATTGCTGACCCGACGCGATGAGGGACTGCCACGATGAGCGCACGCACGATTCGACGGGCCTTGCTGAGCGTCAGCGACAAGACGGGGCTGCTCGACCTGGCCCGTGTGCTGGAGAAGTTCGGCGTCGAGTTGGTCTCAACGGGCGGCACCCGCAAGGCGCTCGCCGACGCCGGGCTGAAGGTGCGCGACGTCTCCGACCTGACCGGCTTCCCCGAAATCCTCGACGGCCGCGTCAAGACGCTGCACCCCAACGTGCACGGTGGCATCCTCGCCATCCGCGACAATCCGCTGCACCAGGCGACGGTGGCCGAGCACCACATCGCGCCGATTGATCTCGTCGTCGTCAACCTCTACCCGTTCGAGGCAACTGTCACGAAGCCGGGCAGCGGCCACGAGGAGATCGTCGAAAACATCGACATCGGCGGGCCGTCGATGGTCCGCTCGGCCAGCAAGAACTACCACGATGTCGCCATCGTCACCGACCCTTCGCAGTACGCCATGTTGATTGAAGAACTGGACGCGAACCAGGGCGCCCTGTCGCTGGGGACGCGCGAGAAGCTGGCCGCCGCCGCGTTCGCCCGCACAGCCGCCTACGACGCGTCGATCGCGCGCTACTTCGCCCGCAAGATCGATCCGGCCGGCTGGCCCGACCGCTTGCCGCTCGCGTTCGTGAAGAAGCAGCCGCTGCGCTACGGCGAGAACCCGCACCAGCCCGCCGCGTTCTATGTCGAATCCGACGCCAAGCACGCCTGCGTCGCCACGGCGAAGATCCTGCACGGCAAGGAGCTGTCGTACAACAACCTGCTCGACCTCGACAGCGCGTTCAACCTGGTGCGCGAGTTCCGCGACCCGGCCGCCGTCGTCATCAAGCACAACAACCCGTGCGGCGCCGCCGTCGCAACCTCATTGGTTGACGCCTATGTCCGGGCCTACGAAGGCGACCCGCTCAGCGCGTTCGGCGGCATCCTGGGCTTCAATCGCGAAGTCGACGCCCTGACCGCGATGCAGATCACCGAGCCGAACCGCTTCATCGAATGCGTCATCGCCCCCGGCTACTCGGCCGAGGCGATGCAGATCCTCACCACCCGCCCGCGCTGGAAGGACAACGTGCGGTTGCTCGAAACCGGCCCCATCGTGCCGAACGAGGCGCGCGGCCTCGACTACCGCCGCGTGGACGGCGGACTATTGGTTCAGGCGCGCGACGGCGAGGCGAACGATTTCGCGAAGGCGGACGTGAAGACCGCCCGGCAGCCGACCGACAGCGAATGGGCCGACCTGCGTTTCGCGTGGATCGTCGCCAAGCACGTGAAGAGCAACGCGATCGTGCTGGTCCGCCAGCAGCAGGTGGTCGGTGTCGGCGCCGGCCAGATGAGCCGGGTCGATTCGACGCAGATCGCGATCCGCAAAGCGGGGGAGAAAGTCACCGGCAGCGTGCTCGCTTCCGACGCGTTCTTCCCGTTCCGCGACAACGTCGACGAGGCGGCCAAGGCGGGAGTCAAAGCGGTCGTCCAGCCCGGCGGCTCCGTCCGCGATAAGGAGTGCATCGACGCCTGCAACGAGCACGGCCTGGCCATGGTCTTCACCGGCTTCCGCCACTTCCGGCATTGAGTTGGAGCATCGCCCATGAATCTGCTCGAACGCTACGAAGGTTGCATGCTTGGCCTCGCCGCTGGCGACGCGCTCGGCACCACGCTGGAGTTCTCGCGGCCCGGCACCTCCACGCCGATCCACGACATTGTCGGCGGCGGGCCGTTCCGGCTCAAGCCGGGCCAGTGGACCGACGACACCTCGATGGCGATGTGCCTGGCCGAGAGCCTACTCGCCTGCGACGGCTTCGACGCCGCCGACCAGATGACGCGCTACGTCCGCTGGTGCAAAGACGGCTACTGGTCCAGCACCGGCCGCTGCTTCGACATCGGCAACGGCACGGCGGAAGCGTTGTCGAAGTTCGAGGAGAGCGGCGACCCCTTCGCCGGCGCGCCCGACGCCGCCGGCAACGGCAGCCTGATGCGCCTCGCCCCCATTCCGCTTTTCTTCCGCGCGAACACGCTCGCCGCCATCGACCTGTCGGGCGAAAGCGCACGCACCACGCACGGCGCCCCCGAAGCGATCACCGCCACGCGCTACTTCGCTGGCCTGCTGCTCGGCATCCTGCAAGGGTGCAGCAAGGACGACGTGCTGTCGCCTCGCTTCAACCCGACGAGCGACGCGAATCTTTGGGAATCGCACCCGCTCGATCCGAAGATCGTTCCCATCGCCGACGGGTCGTTCCGCCGCAAGGAGCCACCAGCGATCCGGGGCGGCGGCTATGTGGTGCCAGCGCTGGAAGCGGCCCTGTGGGCGTTCGCGAAAGGCAGCGACTACCGCGAATGCGTCTGCCTCGCCGTCAACCTCGGCGACGACGCCGACACCACCGGCGCCATCTGCGGCCAACTCGCCGGAGCGTACTACGGCGTCGATGACATCCCCGCGACCTGGCGCAGCATCCTCGCGCGCGGCGACGACATCCGCAACCTGGCGCGACGGCTCCTGCAGGCATCGGAAGCGCGAACCGCGACGTGACTCAGCAGGCGATCAACGGAATCGCACGGCGGAAAAGCAGGGAATCGCTTCTTGCGCGCAAAAAAAGCCCACGACAACGCGTGGGCTTTGGTCAACAACGGGGGGTTGCTCGGGCGGCGCGATTCTTGCGGAGATTCGCGCTATCCCTTGGCAACGAGGACGGGCTTGTCCGCTTCGGGCGTGCCCGGCGGCGGTACGTCGCCCAGAAGTTCCTGGCGGAAGATCGGCACGTTCCGCGGGGCTTCGATTCCCAGACGGATCTTGCCTCGATCGATGTCAACGACGGTGATGCAGATATTGTCGCTGATGTAGATCTTCTCACCCAATTTGCGGCTCAGAACCAACATGTCGCTACCCTCCTGCGAGCGAGGCCGTCTTGTTCTGCTTCCATTGTAAACCATGAATCCGCAGGGCGAGAGATTTTGAACCCTTTTTTCTCCCCGCGAACCCCACGCCCTTGATGCACGTTCGATACCATGCTCACTGCCGTCATGACGCGTGCATGCCGTCGTCGCTGCAAGTCATGGGAGGGCAAGCGGTTCAAAACTTGAGAAAAAGAAATTCATTCAAGGGGCGCAGCTGGAACCGCTTGCAAGAATGTCCGAATGTGCAGAAACAAACGACCCCATGCAGCATGCCAGGACACTTGGTCAAGGCCAATTTCCGCTACAACGACCCCTGCGAAAATCCGCCTGAATCTCGCCCAGCTTGCCAGGCCCAGGCATCTTTCGGAACCACGACATGGATGGCACGTTCTGGACCAGCACCGACCCCGGATTCGGCGCAACCACGCTGCTGCCCGAGTCCGTCGCGACGCCTGTCACCTGCGTCGATGGCACGAACGCCCGACAGCTTCGCCAGCAGGTCCGCCTGCTCGCCCCGAAGTGTCCCGGCGTCTACGGCATGCTCGACCGCATGGGGCAGCTCATCTACGTCGGCAAGGCGAAGAACCTTCGCACGCGGCTCCTCAGCTACTTCCGCCGCGCGGGGCGGTCGCCGAAGGCGGGCAAGATCATCGCGCTCAGCCGGCGCATCCTCTGGGAGAAGCAGCCCAGCGAGTTCGCGAGCCTGCTGCGCGAGCTGGAGCTGATCCGCCGCTGGCGCCCCGTGTGGAACGTGCAGGGCCAACCGCTGCGGCGACTGCACACCTACCTGTGCCTGGGGCGTTCCCCTGCCCCGCATTTCTTCACGTCGCGGAAGCCGCCCGCGCGCCTCAGCGCCGCCGTCGGCCCGCTGCCCGGCGGCTCGCGCATGCAGGACGCGATCCGGCGGCTCAACGATCTCTTCAAGCTGCGCGACTGCCCCGAGAAGCAGCAGATGATCTTCGCCGACCAGGGGAGCCTGTTCCCCGAAATCCGGCCCGCAGGCTGCCTGCGCGTCGAGATCGGCACCTGCGTCGGCCCCTGCACCGGCCTCTGCTCGCTGCGCAACTACCAGCGCCAGGTGAAGGCCGCCCGCGAGTTCCTGCTCGGCGACAATCGAACGATCATCGACGCTCTTCAACATGACATGCACCAGGCCGCCCTCGCGCAGCACTTCGAGAAGGCGGCCAACCTGCGCGACCGCTGGGCGGCCCTCGATTGGCTTGGCACGCGCATCGACCGCCTACGCCACGCCCAGAGCGAGATGTCGTTCGTCTACCCGATCCGAGGCGCCGACGGCTCGCAGCTCTGGTACCTGATCCACGCTGCCCGTACCGTGCAGGTCATCGCCGCCCCGACCGACGACGAGTCGCGCGAGGCGGCCCAGCATGCGTTGCAAGCGGTCTACTTCGACGCCTGGCGCGAATCGCTGCTCGACTCCTACGAATATCTCGACGGCAAAGCGCTCGTCATGGCGTGGTTCCGCAAGTTCCCGCGCGAAAAGGACCGCGCGTTGACGCCGGAACAGGCGATGGGTGTTCTTCCGCAAACAAGATCAGCAGGCCGTTCCACGATCGTTTAGCCGCGACGCGCAGCGGAGCGCGGGTGCCGCGCGACGGTTCCAAGAGTTGTCGTTGCGTGGCGACGGGTTGCCACGCAAC
>JAYSSW010000935.1:0-6171 GCA_043720335.1 Planctomycetia bacterium | reverse complement strand
GTGGAGACAGAAATCGTCGATTCACAAGTGTTTACGGAATGGAACGATTTCCGAATTCGGCGTGATCGCCACTCGATGCCATGCCGAACGCGCAAATGGGCAGGCAGCTTCCCGCCCGGGCGCAGCGATATGCGCGAGCGGGCAGGAGCCTGAAGTGCATCGCGCATTCAAGCTTGATCTATAGACTGTTGACGGTGGGTTGGCGGAGGGTCGTACGGCGTCCGGCGCCGATTTTGCCCTTGCGACACCGGTTCTTCAATCGTTGGCTTGAGTGGCTGTCATGAGCGATGTCGCGCTGCTGCAGAAATCGGAATCGAAGTTCGTGCCGGCTTCGTTGAACGCTCCCGGCGACAGCCAGCCGATTCGCGGCGAAATCCTGGGGCTGGACCACCTGGCGGAGCACGCCCGGCGGCTGGCGGAGACGCTCGGCCCCGTGAAGGTCGAGGCGGGCCGCCCGCTGCTGCAGGCGTTCCAGCGCAACGCCAAGGCGCTGCACCGCGCCCGCGCGTCTGTCGCGGAAGCGGTGCGGCTGCACGAGCCGCTGGGCGCCGACGCCGACTGGCTGCTCGACAACTACCACATCGTTTCGGAGACGCTCGCCGAGATCGAGGTCGATCTGCCGGGGGGCTACTACACGACGCTGCCGAAGATGATGACCGGCCCGCTGCAAGGCCTGCCGCGCCCGTACATCATCGCGCTGGAGCTGACGGCCCACTGCGACAGCAGCTTCGACGAGGCGAACATCAGCCGCTTCGTGCAGGGCTTCCAGACGGTCGCGCCGTTGCAGATCGGCGAGCTGTGGGCGATCCCGATCATGCTGCGGCTGTGCCTGGTCGAGAACCTGCGCCGGCTGTCGGAGCAGATCCTGCAGGACCTCGCCCACCGCCGCTCCGCGCACGGCTGGCTGACGGCGCACGCCCCCAGCCTGTCTCCCAGCACCCCGGGCGACCGCTTCGAGCTGGAACGCATCGAGGCGTCGTGGCGCGACTGCTACATGCTCCATCTGCTCCAGGGCCTGCGCGGCTCCGAGGCGAACGGCGAGATGCTCGAAGCCTGCCTCAAGGGGATGGGCCACCACACCGGCGAGGTGCTCGACCGCGAGAAACGCCGCCAGGCGGCCAACCAGGTCAGCATCGGCAACTGCGTCACCAGCGTCCGCCTCCTCTCCGCCCTCAACTGGCCCCGCTTCTTCGAGCAGGCCAGCCATCTCGAGAAACTCCTCCGCGACGACCCCGCCGGCGCGTACGGCGCCCAGGACTTCGCCACCCGCGACCGCTACCGCCGCGAGGTCGAAGCGTTGGCGCGCGGGTCGCGCCGCTCGGAGCTGGAGGTGGCCCAGGTCGTTCTCGAAAAAGCACGCTCCGCCCCCGCCGAGGGCAACGCCGCCGTCGCCAGGCACATCGGCTACCACCTCGTCGATGAAGGCCGACCCGCCCTCGAAGCGGAGCTGGGCTACCGCGCGCCCTGGCGCCATTCGCTGCGCCGCTCCTGGCTGCGCAGTCCCAAGGCGTGGTACTTCGGCTGCCTCGCCCTCGCCTGGCTGGCGCTGGTCGCAGGCTTCGCGGCGGGAGCGTTCCTTCTCTCCGGCGCGGTTTGGGTCGGCGTCGTCGCTGCCATTCTCGCGGCGCTGCCGCTCAGCGAGGTCGCGGTCGGGCTGATGAACTTCGTCACGCCGCGCGTCCTGGCGCCGCGCACCCTGCCCCGGCTCGAATTCCCCGACGGCGTGCCGGGCGACTGCGCCACCTTCGTCGTCATCCCGACGCTGCTCAGCAAGCCCGGCAGCGCCGCTTCCCTCGTCGAGCGGCTGGAGATCCACTACCTGGCGAACTCGGAAGCGAACCTCGTGTTCGCGCTGCTCACCGACCTGACCGACGCGCCGCATCAGGTGATGCCGCACGACGAAGCCACCGTGCAGGCAGCCCTCGAAGGCATCCGCGCGCTGAACGCGAAATACGCCAGCGGCGGGCCGGACCGCTTCTTCCTGTTCCACCGGGGCCGGCGCCACAACCCGGCCGAGGGCTGCTGGATGGGCTGGGAACGCAAGCGTGGCAAGCTCGCGGAGTTCAACCACTACCTGCGGACGGGGAGCTGCGAAAGCTCGATGGTGCTGAGCGCCCCGCTGCCGACCGAGCCGCGCATCCGCTTCGTCATCACGCTCGACACCGACACGCAGATGCCGCGCGAAACCGCCCGGCGGCTGATCTCGACGCTGGCGCACCCGCTGAACCTGCCCCGCTTCGACGCCGCGGCGAAGCGCGTCGTGCGCGGCTACGGGCTGCTGCAGCCGCGCATCGAACTGTCGCTGCGCGGGGCGCGCAAGTCGCTGTTCGCGCGGATCTTCGCCGGCTCGACGGGACTCGATCCGTACACGACCGCCGTGTCGGACACCTACCAGGACCTGTTCGGGCTGGGCAGCTTCACCGGCAAGGGGATCTACGACCTCGACGCTTTTGAAGCTGCGGTGAGCGGGGCGTTCCCGGACAACCACATCCTCAGCCACGACCTGATCGAAGGGAACCACGCCCGCTGCGGTCTGGTCACCGAGGTCGAGTTCCTCGACGACTTCCCCAGCCATTATCAAGCCTACGCGCGGCGCGAGCACCGCTGGGCGCGCGGCGACTGGCAGATCGCGCCGTGGCTGCTGGGCAGCGTCCCCGAGGCGAGCGGCGCGCGCCGCGCCAACCCGCTGCCCCTCGTCGAGCGCTGGAAGATCTTCGACAACCTGCGCCGCAGCCTGGTCGGGCCGAGCCTGGTCGCGATGCTGCTCGCCGGCTGGCTGGCGGGCCCGCGCGTTGGGTTGCTGGCGTCGCTGGTCGCATTCGGCGTGGTCGCCTGGCCGCTGCTGATGCAGTTCGTGTCGCTGCCGGGGCAGTGGGTGCGCGGCCGTCTCGGGACCGCGCCGCTGCTGCCGACCGCCGGGCAGGTGCTGCTGAGCTGCGCGTTCCTCGCCGACCACGCGCGCGGCATGCTCGACGCGGTGGTGCGCACGCTGGGCAGACTGCTGTTCACGCGGAAGCGCATGCTCGAATGGGAGAGCGCCGCCGCCACCGAGCGCCGCTTGCAAAGTTCGTTCCTCTATTTCGCTCGGACGATGGCGACGACGATTCTGTTCGCTGCCGCTGCCGCGTTCGTCGTCGCCTGGCTGCGGCGCGACTCGCTCAACGTCGCTGCGCCGTGGCTGCTGGCCTGGCTGGCCTCGCCGGCGATCGCGTGGTTCGTCAGCCGCCCGCACCGCGATCGCCACGACAAGCTGGCCCGCGCCGACGCCGCCACGCTGCACCGCCTCGCCCGCAAGACCTGGGGCTTCTTCGAGACCTTCGTCGGCCCCGCCGACCACTGGCTTCCCCCCGACAACTACCAGGAGGACCCGAAGGGCGAGATCGCCAACCGCACGTCGCCGACCAACATCGGCCTGTACCTGCTGTCGTGCGTCGTCGCCCACGAGTTCGGCTACGTCAGCGGGCCGAAGCTGCTCGACCGGCTCGAGAAAGCCCTCAACACGCTCGACCAGCTCGAACGCGAGCACGGCCACTTCCTCAACTGGTACGACACCTCGACGCTTCAGCCGCTGCTGCCCAAGTACATCTCGACCGTCGACAGCGGCAACCTCGCGGTGTCGCTGCTCGCGGCCAAGCAGGGCCTGTTCGCCCAGGCGCGCGAAGCGATCCTCGGCCCCCGCGCCGTGCGCGGCCTGCGCGAAACGCTCGACCTGCTGCACGAAGCGCTGCACGCCTGGGCCGGCCGGGGCGCGCCCGAAGCGTTCAACGACATCAAGGACCAGGTCCACACGCTGCGCGAATCGACGAAGCACACGCTGCACACCTTCGGCGACTGGCAGCTCTGGCTGGGCCAGTTCAGCGACCTGTTCCAGCGCGTGAAGGCGAAGGTCGACCCGCTCGACCCGCTCGCCGCGCAGGACCCCGCCGTCGCCGCCCTGCGCGACTGGACGGCCCGGCTCGACGACCTGCTGCACCAGCGCCAGGCCGAGACCGACGCGATGCGGCGCGTGCTGAAGGACGACCAGCTGCTCGCGAAGACGACGCTGGAAAGCGCGGCGGACGAAGCGACGCAGCAGCGCCTGCGCACTCTCACGGAGCGGCTGGAGGCGATGGCGAAGGAGATGGACTTCCGCTTCCTGTACAACGGCGAGCGGCACCTGTTCGCGGTCGGCTTCAACGTGTCGGCGGGCCGGCTCGACAGCGCGCACTACGACCTGCTGGCGTCGGAGGCGGCGCTGACCAGCTTCTACGCCATCGCGCGCGGGCACGCCACGAAGAAGCACTGGTTCCACCTGGGCCGGCCGCTCACGCGCGTGGAGGGCGCGCTGTGCCTGCTGTCGTGGGGCGGGACGATGTTCGAGTACCTGATGCCGAGGCTGTTCCTGAACGCCTGGCCGGGGACGCTGCTGGGCGAGAGCCAGCACGCGGCGGTCGTCGCTCAGGAGCGCTACGGCCGGACCTGCGGCACGCCGTGGGGCATCTCGGAGTCGGCGTTCAGCGTGACCGATGGGCACCTCACCTACCAGTACCAGGCGTTCGGCGTGCCGCTGCTGGGGCTGAAGCGCGGGCTGAGCAAGGACCTGGTGGTGGCGCCGTACGCGACGGGTCTGGCGGTGATGACCAACCCGGAGGACGCGGTGCGCAACCTGCGTCGGCTGAGTCAGGAAGGGGCGGAAGGCCCGTGGGGGATGTACGAGGCGCTGGACTACACGGCGGACCGGCTGCCGCCGCGCAGCCGCGCGGTGATCGTGAAGTGCTACATGGCGCACCACCAGGCGATGCTGTTCTTGGGGCTGGCGAACGGGCTGCACAACGATCTGGTGCCGCGCTGGTTCCACGCCGAGCCGATGATCCGGGCGACGGAACTGCTGCTTCAGGAGCGGGTGCCGGCGGAGGTGGCGCTGGCGGAGCCGTTGGCGGCGGAGACGGCGTACCTGCCGACCGACCGTGACGTGCCGACGTCGCTGACGCGGCGGGTGACGACGCCGCACACGTCGCAGCCGCGCACGCACCTGCTGTCGAGCGGACGGTATTCGCTGCTGGTGTCGAACGCCGGCGCGGGGCAGAGCTGGGGCGACGGGCTGGCGGTGACGCGCTGGCGCCAGGACGGCGTGGGCGAGATGTTCGGGCAGTTCCTGTACCTGCGCGACCTGCGCACGCAGCAGCGCTGGTCGGGGGCGTACCTGCCGGTGGGCGTGGAGCCGGACGAGTACGAGGTGCTGTTCTCGCTCGACAAGGCGGAGTTCCGCCGCCGCGACGGGAAGTGGGAGACGCGGCTGGAGATCACCATCTCGCCGGAGAACCACGCGGAGGTGCGTCGGCTGACGGTGACGAACCACGACCGCAAGTCGCACTTCGTGGAGGTGACGAGCTACGCGGAGATGGCGCTGGCGCCGCAGGGGGCCGACGTGGCGCACCCGTCGTTCTCGAAGCTGTTCGTGGAGACGGAGTACCTGCCGGCGTCGGAGGCGATCGTGTGCCGGCGCCGGCCGAGGGGGCCGGAGCAGCAGCCGGTGTGGGCGCTGCACGTGATGGCGGCGGAGGGGCGCAAGATCGGCGCCGCCCAGTGGGAGACCGACCGCGCGCGGTTCATCGGCCGGGGCCGCTCGCTCGCCGACCCGGTCGCGCTCGACCCGTCGGCGCCGGCCCTGTCGGGGACCACCGGGCCGGTGCTGGACCCGATCGTCAGCCTGCGGCGCCAGTTCCGCGTCAAGGCGGGGACGTCCGTGACGCTGACGTTCGCCACCGCGCTGGCCGACTCGCGCGAGCAGGCCTTGGCGCTCGCGGACCAGTACCACGACTTGCAGGGGGTGCAGCGCGCCTTCGAGCTGGCCTGGGCGCACAGCCAGGTCGAGCTGCGCCAGCTCCAGATCACGGCGATCGACGCGCACCTGTTCCAGCGGCTGGCGTCGTTCCTCGTCTACCCGTGCGCCGCCAGCCGCGCGGGCGAAGCGGTGGTGCTGAGCAACGGGCGACGAGCGGTCGCCGCGGAAGGCCCCACCGGCGCGCGCAGGGCGCTGGAGTCGGTGATCGGCCGCGAAGGGCAGCGTCGGGTCGACACCGGCACTGGATACCGGGCCGTGGCCGTGGTGCTGTCGCCTGGCCTCTGGATCTGGTCGGTGGGAGACACAGCGCCATTCGCGCAGAAGCTCGTGGAAAGGGATCGCAAGCT
>JAYSSW010000934.1:0-2929 GCA_043720335.1 Planctomycetia bacterium | reverse complement strand
GTTCAGTTTCGTTGAACTCAGCTTGTCGTGCAGGATGACATCGTTCACCTGTGCGATTTCCCGCTGCGAGTCGAAATCGATCAGCCGCGTGGTCATCTCCGTAACCGGACGTTTCGTCAACACGCGATTCAGCAGCTTGCGCCACCACGACTCGTCACCGAATTGCGTGCGAAACGTTTGAATCTCGTACCTGCGGTTGCGATGGGGAACGACGTAGTGAGTCAAGTTCTTGTGCATCTCCTGTCGCCAGGACAACGCAGCTTCGCCGTTGGCCATCGAGATCGACGCGATTGCACACCAGGCGGTCGGATCGCGGTCGTTCGCGAGCTGCGTCAAGCCGACGACGAGCGACGTTCCATCCCGGCTGAACTGCGGATCGGAAAGCGCCGTCCCGGTTCCCGGCGCCCGCCAACGCCAACGTTCGGTCCTCGTCGCTAGATCCACGAAGACAAACATCGTCGGCGCCCTGTTCGTCATGAGCACGGCGGATTTCCCGTCGGGCGCGTAGGCCACATCGCTCAGGCCGTCGGCGCCAAGGTCCACCTGGCCGACCTCGGCGAGCATGGCGAGATTCCAGATCGACGCCCGCTCACGCGGCTCACCACCGTGGAAATGGCCGAACACGAGCGTTCGGCTGTCCGGCGAGAAGCTGAATCTCTTGTGAACACGAGTTGCTGAGTGCGGTACGGGAATCCGTCCGAGTTCCTTGAGCGCGTCCAGATCCCAGACGGCCAGCCCCGGCTCGCCAAGGCTTTGGGCGACGATGATCTTCCGTCCGTCCGGTGCGGTCCCGTGCGCAGTCGCCTTCTCCCAGGAATGCAGATATTTACGTGTCGCGATGTCCATCAAGTGCAGGTCGAAGTGCAGGTTGTCGTCATACACCAGTCTCATCAAGCACGCATTGTCGTCGCGAACCAATTCGTCGATGAGCTGGAACTCTTTGGCTGGGAACGTGACGAGTGACTTGCCCGTCGTAGTGTCGAGCAGCGCCGACGGAAGGAGGCCCATTCCGTCAACGATCAGGTGGTTCGCCAACTTCGAGAAACGAGTGTTGGCAAGTTCACGGAGCAAACCGCCGGAACGCAAGATGTCGTTTCCGAAGCCAATGACTTCACTTTTGCATGTGCGTCCCGATTCGAGGTCCGCGAAGAGGAAGCGGCGTTCGTCAGTCGAACACGCGAAAATGCGAAAATGGTCGTCAACGATGGGATGCTCAAGATTACGTTCGTCGCCGAAAGCGGTCACTAGGCAGACGCCGGTGCGCGTGTCGCAGACGCGGAGCGGGCCTTGGCAGTCCCGTCCGATGGTCGCAAGCCGGGCGCCGTCGGCGGAGATGCCGAGCACGCCGAGATCTCCTTCGAGGACGCAGCGCGGCTGCGGCGGGACGAAGTGGTACGCGAGGCCGGCCAGCAGCAGCGACGGCGCCACGAACAACAGCAGGCAGCGTTTCATCGGGGCGTCTCCGAAAGGCCGGGCTTGCTCACAACACGTATACGGTCGTGGGGCAAGCCGCCGAGCTTGCCCGCATGCAACAGAGCAAGCTCGGCGGCTTGCTCCACAGGATTCAATCGCCGAAGTTGGTGCCGACGCGGCGGGCGGAGCGGATCAGCGGGTGGTCCGGCGGGACCAGCTTCGTCCGGCCCGCGACCAGCTCCAGCGGCACCGACGTCACCTCCGACCCCTTCATGCAGACCATGTGGTTGTAGACCCCCTGGGCCAGCATCTCGGCGGCGTGCGTGCCGAAGCGGGTCGCCAGCACGCGGTCGAACGGCGTCGGCACGCCGCCGCGCTGCAGGTGCCCCAGCACCGTGACGCGCGTCTCCATGCCGAGCCGACGGCTGATCGCCTTGGCCACGGCGTTGCTCACGCTGCCGCTCCCCGACTCGCCGTCGTCGGCCTTCTTGTCCTTCTTCTCCTTCTTGTCGGCCTTCTTGTCCTTCTTCTTTTTCTTGTCGGCCTTGGCTTCCTCGTCGGTCTTGTTCGACTTGGGGCGGGCGCCCTCGGCGACGGCGACGATGCTGAACCACTTGCCGCGCCGGCGCCGCTCGGTGAGGTGCTGGCTGATGCTCTCGATGTCGTACGGGATCTCGGGAAGCAGGATGATGTCGGCGCCCCCGGCGAGGCCGGCGTTCAGGGCGAGCCAGCCGGCGTTGTGCCCCATCAGCTCGATGATCATCACGCGCAGGTGCGCCTCCGCCGTCGAGTACAGCCGATCAATCGCCTGGGCGGCGGTGGTGACGGCGGAGTCGAAGCCGAAGGTGATGTCGGTTTCTTCGAGGTCGTTGTCGATGGTCTTGGGCAGGCCGATGACGTTCAGGCCGTGCTTGGTGAGGGCGTGGGCGACCTTGTGCGTGCCGTTGCCCCCCAGGCAGACGAGGCAGTCGAGGCCGAGGCGGTTGTACGTCTCAACCGCACGCGAGGTGAGGTCGACCGTTTCGCCGCCGGGGAGCGGCATCTTGTGGGGCTTCTCGCGGCTGGTGCCGAGGATGGTGCCGCCCAGTGACAAAATGCCCGACACGTCGTGCAGGTGGAGCACGCGCGAGTGGTTCTCGACGAGGCCGCGAAAGCCTTTCTCGATGCCGATGACCTCGATGTGGAAGTCGCTCATGGCGGGCTTGGCGACGCCGCGGATGGCGGCGTTCAGCCCGGGGCAGTCGCCGCCGCTGGTGAGGATGCCGATGCACTTCGCCTGGGATTCAGCCATGAGGAAACCTCGCGTTCGTCGATGCGGCGCCTGCGCTGGGCGACCCCGCTGTTCTACGGAACGCGCGGAAGCACGGGCGCCGAACCCCGTTCGCGAAGCCCTCAAGCCCGCTGCCGTCAGGCGGCGGGGTCGAATCCCCGGCGCTCACGGCTCCGGCAGGCCGCATTTTGCCCCGGCGGGGCAACGGGATGTAGCCACGGGTGGAGCGCAGCGCAACCCGTGGGA
>JAYSSW010000933.1:0-6182 GCA_043720335.1 Planctomycetia bacterium | reverse complement strand
TCGCGCGGGATTTCGCCCCGGCAGGGGCGACGGAGCCTCCTTCGCCCCTGCCGGGGCGATCTGAAGCGGCTTCTCGCAACCACGGGTTGCGCTTCGCTCCACCCGTGGCTACATCCCGTTGCCCCTCCGGGGCAAAAATGCCAACCGACAGGTGCGTGAAGTCTTTCAACGATGCCTCATTCTCGACCACGAAGAGTATAGCGCCCGCAAGATCGAGGCGTGCAAAGCACCCGTGGCCGTTTCCTGTCCAGGCGGGCACTTCTCGTCCCGCCTGGACTTGCGGGCGCTAAACGGGGAACTTTCGACCTTTCCGCGTCGCGCTTTTGCGTCGCCGATTCTTCGGCTTGACAGTTGAGGGGCGGTTTTTATACTCCGCCGCCCGAAAGCCTGGTCGGTTCTGCTTGCGAGGGGGGGAGGTTCGCCATCGATTCGTCGCCAGGGAAGGCGGCGGACGGGATGTGGCGGACAGTCGTGCACGGAGGCGCTGTGGGATTGCATCGGTTCGTCTCCAAGCCCTGGTGGCGCGTGGGAGTGGTTCTCCTTGCCCTGGCTGCGCTTGCGCTGCCGGCGGGGCGCGCCGACGCACAGCCGAAGATCCTGCACGAGTCGCTGGTGACGTCGAACGACTCGACGCCGATCCGCGTCTCCGCGGATAATGTCTCCACTTGGAAGGAAGGCGACCAGCGCATCTTCCTCGTCTGGGGCAAGGCGGTCATCGCGCAGGGCAAGACGCAGGTGACCCTGCCCCAGGGGGTCGTCTGGATCGACGAAGCGAAACAGAAGCGAACGGGCGTCTACGAAGTGACGATCTATGGCGAAGGCGAGATCACGCTGGAGCATGGCGCCAAGGTCCATGGGGACTGGGGCTTCGTGCACCTGGCGACACGGGGCGATGTGCCGATCAAGGCCTACAAGGGCAAGATCGACGCGAACAACCTGAGTCAGCACCCGACCTACCTGCGTGGAGCGGGACAGAAGCCTGCGGCGCTTCCCACTCCAGGCGACGGGGTTCAACGTGCCGACGTGCGAGTCGCGAGCAACAGCGGGGTTCAGGCGGTCGGGGCGATCCAGACGCCCGCGAAGCTGCCGGCCGAGCTGCTGCCCATCGAGCCGGTGGGGAACCTCGTGCCGGCGGGGGGGACGCAGCAGCCAGTCGCGCCGCAGCCGCTGGTTCCTCCGCAGGTGCTGCCTCCGGTGTCGCCGCTGGTGGAGCAGAAGTCGTTCCAGGCGCCGCGCGACAACAACAACGCGCCGAAGGAGACGAAGTCGCAGCAGCCGCCGCGGGACAACAACCCGCCGCCGAACGTGCAGCCGATCCCGAACAACGGCGAGCCATCGCTGCCTCCGCCGCCGCTGCCGCCCGACAACAACCAGCCGCCTCCGCCGCTGGTGCCCGACGTGCGGCCCGCCTCGACGCCGCCGCGCCGCGTGACGATCCGTCCCCGGTCGCAGAAGCTCGAGATCACCTACCGCGACGCGGGGAACAACACCTCGGCGGCGATCCTCTCCACCGGCGGCTCGATCCTCGTCACCGACCCGACCGGCAAGGGGGGCGTCCTCGACATCGAAGCGGACCGCATCGTCTTCTGGACCAAAGGCAACCCGCAGGACCTGTTCAACAAGCTCAAAAGCTCCGGCGACACCAGCAACTCGCTGGAGTTCTACCTGTCGGGCAACGTCGAGATCCGCACGCAGACCAAGAAGGAAACCGAGATCCTCCGCGCCGACGAGGTGTACTACGACGTGGCGCGCAGCGTCGCCATCGCGCTCAAGGCCGACCTGGAGATCCGCGAGCCGAAGATCCCGTACCCGATCCATGTGCAGTCGGAGCGCATGCTGCAGCTCAACTCGAAGGTGTTCCAGGCGAACGCGCCGATCATCTACTCGACGATCCTGCCGTCCGATCCCGGGCTGGAGATCACGCTCAAGCAGATCACCATCGAGGAGAAGGAGACCCCGGTCAAGAACTGGCTGGGACAGCCGGTCTACGACAAGAACGGCATGCCGAAGGTCGACAAGGGACGCTACTTCACGGGCGACAACATGTTCGTCACGCTCGAGGACGTGCCGGTCTTCTACTTCCCCTGGCTGCGCGGCCGGGTCGAGGACCCGTTGGGGCCGCTCGAGAACCTCAACTTCAACTACAACCGCATCTTCGGCTTCCAGCTCTACACGACCTGGGACATGTACGACCTGTTCGGCCTGGAGAAAGCGCCCGGCACGCGCTGGCGCCTCTTCGCCGACTACATGACCGCACGTGGACCCGCCCTCGGCACCGAGTTCAACAACTCGCAGCAGAGCTTCTTCGGCATCCCCGGCAAGCAGGAGTCGTACTTCAAGGCCTACGGCATCTACGACACCGGCATCGACCAGCTCGGCTTCGACCGGGGCAACGTCGCCTACATCGGGCCGCCCCTCTCTTCCGTGCCAATCACGCACCCCGACTTCCGTGGCCGTGTCCTCGCCAAAACCAACGTCCAGGAGATGCCCAACGGCTTCAGCGTCCTCGGCCAGCTCTCGTACCTCAGCGACCGCAACTTCCTGGAGCAGTTCTATCAGCCCGAGTTCGCCAACGGGCTGAACCAGGAGACCTTCCTGCAAGTCAAGCAGCAGCAGCAGAACTGGGCCTGGACCATCCTTGGCGAAGTCCGCATCCGCGACTGGGTCACCGAGACCGAATGGCTTCCCAAGGGGGACTTCTACTGGCTGGGCCAGACCTTCCTCGACGACTGGCTCGTCTACAACCTGCACGCCGGCGCCGGCATGGCCAGGCTGCGACCCACCAGCGTCCCGTCCTACGCCTACCTGCCCACCGACGTCCGAACCGACACCGCCCGCCTCGATCTCTGGCAGGACGTCAGCGTCCCCTTCCAGCTCGGCGCGCTCAAAGTGGTCCCGTACGCCACGCTCGACGGAACGTTCTACAGCCAGGACGTCAACGGCGACACGCTCGGACGCGCCTACGGCGGGCTTGGCTCGCGCTTCAACCTGCCGCTGTCGAAGATCTACCCGGACATCTCCAGCGACCTGTTCAACCTCAACGGCATCTACCACAAGGTCGCGCTGACGGGCAACTACTACAACGCCCGCAGCACCACCTCGATGCTGAACCTGCCCCAGCTCGACCGACTCAACGACGACGCCAGCGACCAGACCCTGCGCGACATCCGCCCCAACCAGCCGACCCTCAACCCGAACAACGCCGCCAACCTCATCATCAACCCGTTGTTCAACCCGCAGTACTACGCCCTGCGCCGCCTCATCGACAACCGCACCGACACCCTCGACTCCATCGACGTCTTCCAGATGGGCCTGCGCCAGCGCCTCCAGACCAAACGCGGCTTCCCAGGCAACGAGCACGTCGTCGACTGGATGACCTTCGACCTCGAGGCCTCGCTCTTCCCGCAGGACAACCGCGACAACTTCGGCAGCCGCTTCGGCGTCGTCGAGTACGACTGGCTCTGGAACATCGGCGACCGCACCGCCCTCGCCGTCAACGGCTGGCTCGAACCGGTCTCCGGCGGTCCCAGCGTCTTCACCATCGGCGGCTACATCAACCGCCCCAACAACACCAACGTCTACCTCGGCTACCGCCAGATCGACCCGCTCAACAGCCGCGCCGTCATCGCCTCGGTCGCCTATCCGTTCAGTTCCAAGTACTCCGTCACCGCCAGCACCGTCTGGGACTTCGGCGTCCACAACCAGGCCTACTCCTTCATGGTCACCCGCCTCGGCTCCGACGTGCAGGTCAGCTTCGGCATCACCTACAACTCCATCCTCAACAACCTCGGCGTCGCATTCGAGATCGTCCCCAACCTCCTGCGCGGCTCCATCCGCCCCGGCGCGACCCCGTTCAACACCACCGGCCTCGCCTCCGCCGGGGCCCGGTAGCCACGAACCGACTCCCACGTCGAAAAACAACGAAGCGTCGAAAGCCCAGGGACAGCGGTCCCTGGGAAGTCAAATCCCAAGGGACCGCTGTCCCTGGGCTTTCCTCGCGCCCCGCCTTGCCGACGACGCGGGCGTGGGTTACGATTGCCTCATTCCCGGCGCGGCTCCATTTCCACAGGGTTCCTCATGGGCGTTCGTCTCCGCTGCCCCGACTGCGGCCTCTCCCTCGACGGCTCTCCGCTCGACTCCGAGCGCCCCTGCGTCTCCTGCCGCCAACGGATGCTCAACATGAGCGCGCGGCGCCGCGACGAGGATGACGACGACCGCCCCCGCAAACGCCGCAGTGACGAGGACGAGCAAGAGGATGAAGCCCCTCGCAAGAAGAAAAGCTCGCGTGCTGCGGACGACGAGGACGACGACCGCCCGCGCATGAAGCCGAAAGCCCGCGCGGAGGAAGACGACAAGGACGACCGGCCGCGCAAAAAGAAGCGACCCCGCGACGAGGAAGAGGACGACGAGGAAGAGGAAGTGAAGCCGCGCAAGAAGGCCAAGGCCGCCAAGCGCGAGGAAGAGGAAGACGACGAAGAAGAGGAAGCGCGCAAAGAGATCAAGCCCGGCTCGCGCCGCGACAAGCTGACGAAGGTGAAGGGGGCCGTCATCTCCTTCTCCGTCGCCATCTACTGCCTGCTCGCTCTCTTCGTGCTGGGCGGATTGATGCGGGCTTTCGGCATGTGGTTCTTCTCCATCGCGGTCGTCATCGGCTACTTCTTCACCTTCTTCTTCTACCCGCTCGTCATCGGCGTCCCGGTCGCCTTCATCGTCGGCAACGTCCTCGCCCTCTGGCTGCCCTCAAGGGCCGAGGGACGCGCCTTCGCCATCGCCGGCATCTCCCTCATGTCGCTGGGACTTGTCCTGCACTTCTTCGGCTACGCCTTCGTCTTCCACTGGATCATGTCAGGCGACCTCCTCCGCGCCGGCCGGCTCGGCTACCTGCTGCACGTCGGCGCCGGCTTCGCCTTCCTCATGGGCTTCTACGCCTCCATGCTCTTCCTCAAGCAGCTCTCGCTCTTCCTCGGCAACCGCCCCCTCAGCAACGTCCCCCTCACCTGGGCCGGCTTCCTCACCATCGTCGTCATCCTGAACTACCTGCTCGTCCAATTCCACGGCGCCATGATCGACTTCGGCCTGTGGATGATCCACGTCATCAACGGCCTCGGCTCCGCGTTGTCGCTGGCCAGCCTCTACATCTTCATCATGATGTCCAAGATGCACGACGAGTTCCGCGTCATGGTGCAGAAGGACATCGACAAGGTTTGATCTTCCACTCAAGCCCGCTGCCGTCTGAGGCGGCGCGGTAAAACATGTCGCCGACCCCGCCGCCTCAGACGGCAGCGGGCTTGACATGGTCATGGGATGCAATCGACAGAAGGAGTCTCGGCATGGACGCGGTGCTGTTGGCGGCGGGGCTGGGGACGAGGCTGAGGCCGCACACGCTGCACACGCCGAAGCCGCTGCTGCCGGTGCAGGGCCGGCCGATCCTCGACTGGACGATCGGGGCGTTGCCGAAGCAGGTCGACCGCGTCGTCGTCGTGGTCCACTATTTGGCCGAGCAGGTCGAAGCGTATTTGAAGTCGCAGACGCACCTGCGCGAATGGGCGGTCGTGCCGCAGGGCGAGCCGCGCGGCACCGGCGACGCGCTGCGCAAATGCAAGGAACAGATTCGCTCGGACAATTTCCTCGTCATCAACGGCGACGACCTGTTCGGCGCCGCCGACTTCGCGAAGCTGGCAGCCACTCCGGCGGGGGTGCTGGCGACCGAGGTGCAGGAGCCGAAGAAGTTCGGCATCGTCTTCTTGAACGAGGACGGCACGCTGGAGAAGCTGGTTGAGAAGCCTGACCTGCCGGGGCCTCGCCTCGCCAACACGGGGGCGTACTGCTTCCCGCGCCGCGTGTTCGAGCTGGAGATAGGCCTGTCGCCGCGCGGCGAGTACGAGATCACCGACTACGTCAGCCAGCTCGCCGCCAAGCGGCCGTTCCACGTCGTGCGGTCGACGTTCTGGTTCCCCATCGGCACCGAGGAGACGTGGAACGCCGCCCAGACGATGGACCTGGCGGCGGTCCTCACGTCGGCGGGATGAGTGCTGTGCTTTGCGTGGACAGGAATGCGACGTTCCCGTCCACACTAACCCTGAGCGTAACCGTTCACCGGCTTTTCCCAGGCGCAGCTGGCGGCGGAGCGATTTCATAGGCTGACGAGCATGGGCGATGTCACCTGTGCGGGCTGTCGCGAA
>JAYSSW010000932.1:0-6193 GCA_043720335.1 Planctomycetia bacterium | reverse complement strand
GCGGGCTTACGCCGCGCCGCTCGCCGTTGCAAAGAAGTTGCGACTCGCGAAGTATTGAAACAGCCTCTTAGCATCCGAACACGACGGTCGCAGCTGCGAAAGCTCGCGGTCGACTTCGAGAAAAATCACTTCAATTTCAGGCTCGCGGGGGTGACGCCCTTGGCGAAGATATTGTTGCCGAAACGGGTCGGCGTGTATTCGCCAACGGTGCTGACGTCGAGTTTCGGCGTGATGGCCTTCTCCATGCCGAGCGCCCAGAACGCACCGTTGACGATCAGGCGGCGCGAGCCTTCGGGGGCGAGGTCCTGCGAGGCGCCCATCGTGGTCGTGAAGACGCGGCCGATTTTGCCGCTCGCGGTTTCGTAGGTCCGCGTCCAGGCGACCGGCATCATCGGGTCGTTTTTCTTGCCATCGAGCGGGGCGTCGTCGAACTTCATCCCTTTCAGCACCTGCCCCATCACCAGCGCTTTGGAGTTGCCCGGCAGCGGCAGCTTGACGGTGTAGACGTCGGAGGGGCCCCAGATGTCGCCGTCCTTGATGCCCTGGAGGATGGGGTTGGCCGCCTCCTCCTTGACGAGGATGCCGCGCGTGCTCTGCGAGCCGTGGGCGCCGTGGTGGTTGACCCAGGTCTCGCCGAGGATGGAGCGGCCGAAGCCGCCGTTCCATTCCTTGCCGCCGTTGTTCCAGGTGTAGTTCTTGTAGGTCTTGCTGGAGAGGCTGAAGGCGTGGGTGGCGGTGCGCATGCCGAGGATCGGCTTGCCCGACTCGACGTAGTCGACGAGGTGCTTCATCTGGTCGTCGGGCAGGTTGCGGAACCGTGTGGCGATCACCATCAGGTCGGCGGTCTTGAGGGCGTCGAGGCCTGGGAGGTTGTTGTTGACGTTGGGGTTGATCTCGCCGGTCTTGGGGTCGATGGCGAAGAGGACGGTGCATTTGAAGCCGTGGTGCTTGGCGAGGAGCTTGCCGAGCATGGGCAGGGCCTCCTCGGAGCGGTACTCCTCGTCGCCGCTGACGAGGACGATGTGCTTGCCTTTGCCGGGTCCGTCGAAGCCGTCGTAGACGACGGTGGCGGGATCGCCGGCGCGAGCGGGCAGCACGGAGGCGCCGAGAAGGATCGACAGGGAAAACGCGAACAGCGAACGCATGGAAGGCCCCCGAAGGAGAGTGCGGATGCGGTGGATGCCGAGCGGCCAGCGTACCGCGCCACGAAGGCGCGGGCAACGGCGTGGCTTGATTTTCAAGCCCCTCTCCCCCCAAGATCGGGGGGGAGAGGGGAGAAAGCACTCACGCTGGCGCCAGGATCTGCAACTGCACGTTCTTGACGAAGTCCTTCACGTTGACGCGATAATCACTCATGTGAGGCGCCTGCGAGTGGGCCTTGAGCGCGTCGAGGCTGGCCCATTTCTCGATGACGACGACGACGTTGGGCCGCAGCGGCCCCTGCATCGCCGAGCCGGACGCGACATCGACGGCCGGGCCGTACTCGACGCAGCCGTCCTCGGCGTGGACCAGCGGCATCAGCGCGTGGAACACGCCGAGGAACGCGTCGCGCGTGCCTTCGTTGACTTCGATGGTGGCAAGGACGTGGATCATGGGAGGGATCGCCTTCATGCTTGACGATGAAAAAGGAAGTGCCAAGCCCCACCATGAGCGCAGCGATTGGTGGGGGTCGAAACCCCCAGGAATCGCGTTGCTCATCCTGGGGCTTGGCGCGATTGCACCGATCTACTTCGGGCCGTTGACGGTGGCGAAGCCCATGCCGCCGGGGCGGTCGAACTCCTTGCTGCTGGGGGCGTTCTCGTCGAGGCCGCGCAGCAGCGTGACGGTTTCCTCGAGCGTGTTGCCCAGGCAGGCGACGCTGATGACCAGCTCCGCCATCGCCGCGAACGACAGGCCGTCCGTCACCTTCACCCAGTGGGCGAGCTTGCCGTCCGTCACCAGCTCCGGCAGCTTCCGCGACAGGTACGCCTCGCGGATCGTCGCCGTCGGCGACTCGATCTTGGTGATGCGGTCGAAGCGGCGCGGCCTCGACACGATGCGGCGGTCGAGCCGTTCGGGATAGTTCGTCGTGGCGATGTTGATGACCTTGTTGATCTGGTGCGAGCCGTCCAGCCACTGCAGCAGTTCGCTGTCGCCGTGCAGTTCGATGATGGCGTCGATGTCCTCGAACAAGCAGACGATGGGGCGGTCGGGCTCGATCTTGCGGAAGACCTCCATCGCACGGGTGAGGAAGCCGGGATGCTCGCAGAAGACGGCGACGTGCCCCGCCTTGATGATGCGGTGGACGACCTGGTGGACGACGGAGCTTTTCCCCGCGCCCTGCGGGCCGTAGAGCAGGTAGCCGCGCCGGTGCAGGTAGCCGTACTTCTTGAAGGTGTCGCCGAGCGACCAGAAGTTTTCGATCTCGGTGAGGATGCGCGCGGGGAGGCTGTCGGCGAAGTCGATGAGGTCGTCGACCTGGAGGTCGCGCGTCAGCAGCTGGACTTCGCCGTACTGGTTCAACGTGCAGCCGTAGGCGCCGGCGGGCAGCTGGGTGGAGGTGGGGCCGCAGATCTCGAAGATGCCGGACTGCACGACCTTCCACTGCACGGGACGGCTGGCCCCGTCGCCGGCGAAGTAGCCGGGCGGCTGGTAGTAGCGGTGGTCGTTGGCGCCGCGCGACGGGTTGGCGGCCTGCGTCCCGAAATCGTTCAGATCCATGGATGCTCCCCGATGGGCGGATGCAGCGGCTTTTCCGCAGCAATCCTGCTATTGTATGCGAAACGCCGAGTGCGACGAACGACGACTGCGCGTGTCCGCGCGCTTCGCCGCACGCCCCATTCTTCCCGAAAAATCTCTTTGACAGACGCAGAAGTCGGACCTACGTTTGCCATGATCTCCCCCCCTCCTGATTCCGCCGGTTTCATTCCCCGTCGATTTTCCTCCCCTCGTGGCAACAGAGAAGGTGCGCGACCGCTCCCCGGCTGCGCACCGAAACCCCATCGAGGTACCCATCATGAACTGGCTCAACCGCCTCCTGGGGCGTCGCGCACACACCCAACATTCCGCGCCACGCCCCACGCTTCGTTCCTCGCGTCCCACGCTCGAGATGCTGGAGGACCGCGTCCAGCCGTCCGCCACCAGCGTCGTCGGCGCCGGCTTCCACGGCAGGCCCCCCGCCGGCTCCACCCTCTGGTTCCACAGTTCCTTCAAGGCGACCGGCGTCGGCGACCACGCCGCCACGATCCGCGTCGTCAACAGCTCGGTCGACTTCACCGTCAAGGCGACGAAGTACCACGTCGTCGTTCCCGACGCGACCATCGTCTTCTCACCGACCGCGACCAGGGCGACGACCTCGTTCGACGTGGCCGCCAAGGCCTGGAACACGACCGTGCCGTCCAGCTTCAAGGGGGACGTGTTCCTGTCCGGCGTGGCGTGGACCGTGCCGGCGGGCCTGAAAGGGGCGATCAAGAACCTGAAGTGGAAGGCCGACTTCCAGACCGACACCGCCGGTGTGGGCGTCAAGTGGCACTGGAACGCCGAAACGTACAAGACGCTCAGCAGCGACTACAACGCGCTCGGCGTCAAGGCGGCGGATGGCCGGCATGTCACGACGTACCGCAACGCCGATCCGGCCGGCACGCCCGAAGCGTTCAGGACCAAGCTCGTGCACGGCCACGGCCGCTGCCACAGCCGCTTCATCGGCGCCGTCAGCGGCGCGAAGAAGGTGACGCCGGCTTTCACCACCCCGCCGCAGCAGACGACCAGCCTCTCGGGCCGCGTGCAGTTGAACGGCGACACCGGCCTGGTCGATTTCGCGGGAGTCACCGTGAACCTCGTCGGCGTCAACGATCTGGGCGAATCGGTCAGCCTGTCCGCCACGACCGGCGCCGACGGCCGCTACTCGTTCGGCTCGCTGCTGCCCGGCAGCTACACCCTCACCGTCGTCTCGCCCGACGGCTACATGGCCGAGTCGTCCGCCGCCGGCAACCCCGGCGGCGACAGCACCAGCGCCGAGATCGCCAACATCCCCCTCGCCAGCGGCCAGGCCGGCACGGGCTACGACTTCGTCCAGAAGGTCGGAGCGGCGAACTCGTGAACCTTCAAGCCCCAGGGCGCAGCGCAGCGCAGCCCTGGGGGTTCGACCCGCGCCGCCTCAGACGGCGGCGGGCTTGACAGCGTCGATCAATGCGCCGCCTCCACCGGGGCGGCGTCTTCGTTCACCGCCTGCGGGCCGCGCCACTTCTCGGCGAGCCACTGCACGACGTAGTAGAAGACTGGCGTCAGGAAGATGCCGAACAGCGTCACGCCGAGCATGCCTGCGAAGACCGCCGTGCCGAGCGTGCGCCGCATCTCGGCGCCGGCCCCCTCCGAAACGACGAGCGGCACCACGCCGAGGATGAAGGCGAACGAGGTCATCATGATCGGCCTCAGCCGCAGCTGGCACGCCTCCAGCGTCGCCTGCCGCAGCGGCACGCCTTCGTCGCGCCGCGCCTTCGCGAACTCGACGATGAGGATGGCGTTCTTGCTCGCCAAGCCTACGAGAACCACGAAGCCGACCTGCGTGAAGATGTTGATGTCCATCTTGGCGATCAGGATGCCGCAGATGGACGACAGCAGACACATCGGCACAACGAGGATGACGGCGAGGGGCAGCGACCAGCTTTCGTACTGCGCCGCCAGCACGAGGAAGACGAGGACGACGGCGAGGAGGAAGACCCAGTACGCGGTGTTGCCGGTCTGCAGTTGGAGGAAGGCCAGCTCGGTCCACTCGGAGCGCATCGAAGGGGGCATCTCCTCGTTGGCGAGCTGTTCCATGCGGGCGATGCTCTGGCCGGAGCTGTAGCCCGCTGCGGCGTTGCCATTGATCGTGGCGGCGGCGTAGAGGTTGTAGCGCATGATCATCAGCGGCCCGCGCACCTCCTTCACGTCGGACAGCGCGCCGAACGGGACCATCTGGCCGTGCTCGTTGCGGATCTGCAGGTGCTTGAGGTCCTCGACCTGCTTGCGGAAATCGGACTGCGCCTGCACGTTGACCTGCCAGGTGCGGCCGAAGCGGTTGAAGTCGTTGACGTAGAGCGAGCCGAGATAGACCTGCAGCGTCGAGAAGATGTCGCCGGTGGAGACGTTCATGGTGCGGGCCTGGGTGCGGTTGATGTCGAGGAGCAGCCACGGCGTGTTGGCGCGGAAGCTGGTGAACATGTCCTTCAGCTCCTTCGACTCGCGCAGCTTGGCGTCTGCTTCGCTGGTGTCGCCGGGGTCGCTGGCGGAGCGGACCCCCTTGCTGCGGGCGACGATCTTCTCGGCGACCGCCTGGAGCGCGTCCGAGCCGAGGTTGCCCCGGTCCTCCAGCACGATCTTGAAGCCGCCGGAGGTGCCGAGGCCGTCGACCGGCGGGGCGCCGAAGACGTTGACGATCCCTTCGGGGACCGCGTTCTGGAAGGCTTCCTGCAAGGTGTGCGCGAGGTGGTCGGCGGACAGCTCCTCCTTGCCGGCCCGCTTGGGGAAGTCCTCCAGCATGACGTACATGGCGCCGAAGTTGGGGGCGTTGGCGTTGAGCAGGATCGACTGCCCCGCGATGGCGACGGTGTGGGCGACGCCGGGCGCTCCCTTGGCGACCCGTTCGATCTTCTCCATCACCGCGCGGGTTCGTTCCAGCGAAGCCGCGTCGGGGAGCTGGACGTTGACGACGAGGTAGCCCTTGTCCTGCGACGGGATGAAGCCGGACGGCGCCTGCTGGAAACTCCAGCCGGTGGCGAAGAGCAGCCCGCCGTAGACGATCAACACCAGCACGCTGAGCTTGAGCGTGATGCCGACCATGCGGGTGTAGACGGCGGTGGACCACTCGAAGCCGAGGTTGAAGACATGGAAGGTCCAGCCGAGCAGGCGGTTGAGCGGTCCGCCAAGCGCCCAGCCGAGCGCGCCGCCCAGCGCGATCGCCACGCCGATCAGGACGCCGCCGACCACGACGGGATCATGGTCGTAGGCGAACGTCGGCAGGTGGTCGGCGACCAGCGTCGGCAGGTGCTTCCACGCCAGCCACGCGCCGAGCAGCACGAACGAAAGCCGGGGCAGCGCGTCGTAGGTCCCCTTCTGGCGCGGCCGCAGCAGGATCGCCGCGAGGGCGGGGCTGAGCGTCAGCGAGTTGAACGCCGAGATGATCGTCGAGACGGCGATGGTGAGGGCGAACTGCCGGAAGAACTGGCCGGTGATG
>JAYSSW010000931.1:0-2943 GCA_043720335.1 Planctomycetia bacterium | reverse complement strand
GGCCCGGCAGCGCCAGCCAGTGCGCTTGCAGGAAGTCGGCGTCAGGCTCCCACGACTGCAGCGGCGGGTTCTGCCGCTGCATGACGAGCTTGAGCTGGCGCACGCCCTCGGCCATCGCCATCTTGCGGGCCTGCTCGGCGGTGTCGCCGTAGCCCTTCACTTCGGCGGGCCAGTCGCCCAGCGGCCGCTGCACACGTGGGCCTTGGGCGCCAAGGTGGCTGGAAGCCGACCATGCGAGGAGCAGGCCGATCAAAGCGAGGAAGAATCGGGCCATGTCATCGCCCTCCGGTGCGGACTTGTTCCAGGCGGACGCGGCGCCGTTTGGCGACGACGACTTCCAGCCAGGGGCTGACGAGTTGGCAGAGGATCGAAGTCAGCACCAGCGTCGCGAAGCCAAGGTAGCGCTGCGAGCCGGACGGGAGCAGGAACAGCAGCACGTACGCCCAGAACGCGACGGCGATGACCGGCTTGAGCGAGAACCGCTTGGGCCGCTTCTCCTCGGTCGTCTTCCACCAGCGCAGCACCAGGAAGGCGAGGCCGAAGTAGCTGAGGTAGCAGGCGAGGACCGGCATCGAGCGGTTCTCGCCGTAGATGGAGTTGAAGAAGGAGAGGGCGGGGCGAGCGTCGCCGCGCGTCCAGGGCCAGAGGACGTCGAGGTCGTCGGGGTCGAGCCAGGGCCAGGGCATCTGGTAGCCTTGCAGCCAAAGCGCGACCAGGCCGACGCCGAAGCCGAGCGTCATGAGGAGCAGCCGGCGCGACCACGACTCCTCCTTGTTGCGGACGGGCCAAAGGTTGCTGGGGATCAGCACCGTCCACGAGCTGGCGACCACCAGGAAGAACAACGGCGTCAGCGACGCCCAGTCGCCCCGGCTCAGGAACAGCGTCCAGCCCAGAGCGAGAATCGCTGCGAAAACCACGGAGAGGAGCAGGGCGCCGCTCAGCTTCGCCCAGCGGTCGATCATCGTGGTGTGGACCGGCAGGACCGTCGGGGTCTGGCTGGGTGAAGCGGGAGCGGCGGTGGTGGTCGGCGCGGGCGGCGCGACTTTGGGCGGCGGCGAGACGAGGATCGCCATCGGGGCAGACCGGGCGCCGACCGCGTAGGACAACGCGCGGTTCATCTCCGCGAAGCTCTCGAACCGCTCGGCCGGGTCCTTCGCGAGCGCCCGTTGCAGCACCGGCTTGATCGTCGCCGGGATGCGCGACCAGTCGGGCGTGTCGAGGCGGTGGGCCATCGCCAGGTCCTCGGCGTTGTCCTTCTCGAAGGGCGGCTTGCCGGTCAGCATCTCGTAGAGGATGACGCCGGCGGCGTAGATGTCGACCTGGCGCTTGTACTTGTCGGATTTCGTTTCGGGGGCCATGTAGATCGGCGTGCCGACGCCCTTGGTCATGCCGACGTGGTGGGAGCTGTCGAGGGCGCGGCAGAGGCCGAAGTCGCCGATCTTGATGACGCCGTTGTCGAGGAAGATGTTGCCCGGCTTCAGGTCGCGGTGGATGATGCCGCTGTCATGCAGCGAATGCATCCCCTGGGCGATGCCGTCGAACAGGCCGCAGGCGAGGTGCAGGTCCATGCCCTTGGGATGGCGGTTGACGACGCTGGCGAGCGAGTCGCCGGAAACGAACTCCATGACGAGCCAGTAGTTGCCGTTGAGGTCGCGGCGGAGGTCGTAGAGGTGGACGAGGTTGAGGTGCTTGAGGTTGAGGCACTGCTGGACGCCGCGCAGCTCGATGTCGAGGTTGGTGCGGATCCACTTGAGCGCGACTTCCTTGCCGCCGTCGCTGACGGCGAAGTAGACCTCGCCGAAGCTGCCGGCGCCGACGCCTCGCTTGATGGTGAAGCCGGGCAGGGGCTGCTGTCCGCTGCGGAAGGTGAATCGCATCATGGGTGCTGCACTCCCGAGTTGTCCCACGTCGGGGAAGGTGGATCGTTGGCAAGCCCCAGGATGAGCGAAGCGATTCCTGGGGGTGGAGTGTCGCCCGCATGAACTCCCCACCAATCGCGTTGCTCATGGTGGGGCTTGGCGTTTTCATTCTCCCCCGACGTGGGATAACCCCTCACCCTCGGTCCCTCTCCCCGTAAGGGGGAGAGGGATGCTCATCTCTCGCCCAACCCAACACGGGCAGTGCTTTTTCGGACGGCGATCCTACGCGACCGGCTCCAGTGCCAGGGCGAAGGAGTCGAAGAGGACGGTGCTGCCCGGTTCGAGGGGAGCTTGGTTCGTGTGCTTGACGCCGTCGACGAGAACCTCGCCGGGCCAGCGGATCTCAAGTTCGGTCTTGTTGCGGCAGAGGATCAACCGCTGCTTCAAGTCGGACACAACCACGTGCGACTGGGTTCCCGGGCCGAACACGAGGCTGTCGGACATCAGCAGCACCGCCTGGACCGGGTGGGCGAAGCGGTGGTTGCTGGCGAGGTCGAGCCGGGCCGACTTGCTGACCGGCACGGGCTGCCAGAACTGGAGCTGGCAGGTGGCGCCCAGGGTGACGCGGTCGCCGCTGCGGAGCATCGCTTGCTGGCGGGGCTGGCCGTTGACCGACACGGGACGCAGGGCTTCGAGCGAGTAGCCCTCGCCGTCGCGGCGGAGGTTGGCGTGCTGGCGCGACACGTCGGCGAGCAGGGCGATGTCGGCGGTCGCGTCCAGGCAGTGCTGTCCGACGGTCAGCCGTTCGGAGAGGCAGATCAGGAAGCCGCCGACGCCGTCCATCCAGAGCAGGTATCGCGTGACGGGGCTGCTTGGGGCGGTCCCGTCGAGCGCGGTCGAGTCGTTGGCAGCCACGCAGTCAACCTCGGTTCGATGTTCCGTGGTGATGCGGCAAGGATCGTGGAGCATGGGTGAACCTCGCTGACGCGGGGCGTGCGGCGGGGCGAAGCGGCTGCCTCGCCCTGCACGCGGGAACTTCACTCCAGGGCACGAAACGCCGTTGCGGGGCATTATAGAGCCTGCC
>JAYSSW010000930.1:0-13311 GCA_043720335.1 Planctomycetia bacterium | reverse complement strand
CCTGGTGCTCGGCCCGTACCAGATCGAAGCCCCCATAGGCAAAGGGGGCATGGGGACCGTCTACCTCGCGCTCGATTCGCGCAGCCGCCAGCACGTCGCGCTGAAGATCCTGCCGCCGAAGAAGGCGCGCGAGGCGGAGCATCATCTCGCCCGGTTCGAGCGCGAGAAGGAGCTGTCGAAGCTCGTCAATCATCCGCATCTAGCCCTTACGTTCGATGTCGGCGTGCAGAAGGACATCCACTTCATCGCGATGGAGTACATCCCCGGCCAAACGCTGCACCGCCTCGTCGCGAAGCTGGGGCCGCTTACCGTCGAGCGGTCGGCGCACCTGTTCGCGGAGGTCGCCGCCGCGCTGGAGCACGCCCACGGCCTCGGCATGATCCACCGCGACCTGAAGCCGTCGAACATCATGGTCACGCCGAACGACCATGCGAAGGTGCTCGACCTGGGCCTGGCCTACATGGAAGGGGAGGAGGTCGAGGACGTCGAAGTCGTCGGGGGCAAGGGCTACATCGTCGGCAGCATCGACTACATGGCGCCGGAGCAGACGCGCGACGCCAGCAAGGTCGACGGCCGCGCCGACCTCTACGCGCTGGGCTGCTGCCTGTACTACGCGCTGACGGGCAAGCCGCCGTTCCCAATGGGCAGCCTCAAGGAGAAGGTGCGGGCGCAGCGGCAGGACGAGCCGACGCTGGTGCAGAACCGCAATCCGTCGGTGCCCGGCGACTTCGCCCGCATCATCCATCGGCTGCTCGCGAAGGAGCCGTCGCAGCGCTACGCCTCGGCGACCGAGGTGAAAGCCGATCTTCTCCCCTGGGCGGGAACCCCGGTGCAGCAGCCGGTCGAACGGCAGAACGACCAGGTTTTCCAGGAAGCGGTGCAGCAAGTCGTCGAAGCGGAGCCGACGCTGACGCCGGCTGACGACGCGATCATCTTCCAGATCGAAGCGATCAACGACGACCATGCCATCGAGCTGAACTTCGGAACCGTGACCGCGCCGCAGCGCAAGCAGCTCTATCTTTGGCTCGCGGTCGCGGTGTTCATCCTCATCGTGCCGGCGTTCTGCTCGTGCATCGGCGTGCTGTGGCTGCGGAAGTGAACGAAAGGCGATCTTCGGCCAATTGCCGCGAATCCTTCGGTTCGTCGCGGCGATTGAAACATCTCGGCCCCAAATCAGGTAAAATAAACACAGGACTTGAACCGCACCGTCGACTCCTTCAGGAACGCCAATGAAGAGGCACGTCATGAATCCGTACCGCGTCGCCGCCGGGCTGCTCGCCTGCTGGATCGCGTTCAATGCCTTTCCCGTCCACGCGGGGGATGAGGTGTCGAAGGCGAGGGTCGGCGAGAAGATCCCGAACCTGAAATTCGTCGACGACAAGGGGAAAACCCATCAACTGCACGACCTCAAGAACCAGAAGGCGATCGTGCTGGTGTTCCTTGCGTTCGAGTGCCCCGTCTCGAACAGCTATTCCCAGCCGCTCGCGGAACTGGCGCGCGACTACGCCAAGCGTGGCGTGACGGTGTGGGGCCTGACGCCGAACCAGGAGGACGGCCCCGCCGAAGTCGCCAAGCACGCGAAGGAATTCAACCTGCCGTTCCCCGTCTTCCGCGACGACAAGTACCGCGCCGCCCAGGCGCTGCAAGCAGACATCACGCCGGAAGCGTTCGTCCTCGACAGCAGCTACGTCCTGCGCTACCGTGGCCGCATCGACGACTCGTACACCGAGCGGCTGCAGAAGAAGCACGACAAGGTCGGCAGCCACGACCTGTCGCTCGCCGTTGCGGAACTCGTCGCTGGCCGACCGACTGGAGTCACCGCGACCAAGGCGATTGGCTGCCCGATCACGCGCGAAGAGAAGGTGGTCGCGAAGGTCGGCAGCGTCACCTACCACCGCGACGTGCAGCCGATCGTGCAGAACCACTGCCAGTCTTGCCATCGTCCCGGCGAGTCGGGGCCGTTCGCGCTGACGAACTACCGCCAGGCGGTCAACTGGGCGGACGACATCAAGAGCTACACACAGAACCGGACCATGCCTCCGTGGAAGCCGAGCGAGGGCATCGCGTTCCACAACGAACGCCGCCTCAGCGACAAGGACATCGCCACGCTCGCCGCCTGGGTCGATGGCGGCACGCCGAAGGGAGACGAGAAGGACGCCCCTGCAAAAGTGACTTTCCCGGAGGGATGGAAGCTCGGCACGCCTGACCTGGTCCTCACCGTCGACAACGACTTCCTGCTCGGCCCCAATGGCAAAGACGTGTTCCGCTGCTTCGTCCTGCCTACCAGCCTGAAGGAAGACCAGTACGTCTCCGCGCTCGAGGTTCGGCCGGGCAACAACCGCGTCGTGCATCACGCGCTCCTCTTCGTCGACAAGAATGGCAAGGGGCGCGAGCTGGCCGACGCCTGGCAGGCGAAGCAGAAGCCGGTCGACCCTAATGACGCGGACAGCGCGTTTGACCGGGGGCCGGGCTACAACGTCACGATGGGGGGCGTCGGCTTCGCGCCGACCGGCGGGCTGTCCGGCTGGGCGCCCGGCCAGATGCCGCGCCACCAGCCCGACGGCGTCGGCTGGTTCCTCCCCAAGCAGTCCGACGTGGTCATGCAGCTGCACTACCACCGCAACGGCCGCGCCGAGAAGGACCGCACGCAGGTCGGCCTCTACTTCGCCAAGAAGAAGATCGACCACCCCCTCGTCAGCGGCGTCATCGGCGGCGGCGTCGGCAAGGGGCCGTTCCGCATGTTCTTCTCGATCCCCGCCGGCGAAAGCCAATACCCCGTCGATGGCGACCTTTGGGCCACCGGCGACTTCACGCTGCTGTCGGTCATGCCGCACATGCACATGGTCGGCAAGCAGATCGAAGTCGCCATGACGCCCCCCGGTGGCAAGCCCCAGAAGCTGATGACCATCAAGGACTGGGACTACAACTGGCAGGAAACCTACTTCTTCAAGCAGCCGATCCAGGTGAAGGCCGGCACCCGCTTCCATGTCGACGCCGTCTACGACAACAGCTTGAAGAACCCGCGCAACCCGTTCAACCCCCCGCGCCGGATCACCTTCGGCGAGCAGACCGACAACGAGATGTGCTTCGTGTTCCTCGGCGGCTACGCCCAGAACAACACGCTGCGGAAGCTGCCGCTGACGCAGAACCAGCCGGCGAACAACGCCGCTGCTGGCGGCGGGCAGTGACGTGTTTCATGGAAACGGATCGCCCAAGCCCCAGGATGAGCAACGCGATTCCTGGGGGTTCCACTCGCGTCGTCTTCGACGGCGGGCTTGACAACCTCATTGTATTTCCAACGGAAACCAACCTCCCCGGAGCTTGTCGCATGAAACTTCGTTGGCTGCTGCTCGCGCTGCTGCTGGCTCTGCCAGCATCGCTGCACGCGGGCGAACCGAAAAGGACGGACGGACCGAAAGCGAAGTCGTCGCCCGAGGCGAAGTCGTCGCCGGTGCCTTACCGCTTGACCGACACGCACCATGTGCTGCTGCGCGTGAAGATCAACGGCAAAGGCCCGTACAACTTCGTCGTCGACACCGGCTGCCCCGTCTTCCTCATCGCCGCACCGGTCGGCAAGGAGATCGGCCTGGAGACCGACGCCAAGGGCTGGGCCATCCTCGACAAGCTCGAACTCGAAGGGGGCCTCGTCCAGACCAAGGTCAAGGCGATGGTGCAGACGCCCTTCCAGATCGAAGGCATGAACGCGATGGGGCTGCCCGGCGTCAAGCTCCACGGACTCATGGGCTACACCGTGCTCGCCAAGTACAAGATGCAGTTCGACTTCACCAACGAGCAGATGGACTGGCTGCCTCTCAAGTTCACCCCCGCCGAGCCTGCCCCCATAGGCGGCAAGTCGTCCGCGGGCGGCCTCGACATGTTGATGAACGTGATGAAGGTGCTCAGCTTCGTCGCCGGCATCAAGCCCGCCCCGCCGCCAGTCCCGCGCGGCTTCATCGGCTTCGAGCTGGAGGAGAAGGACAAGCAGGTCTTCATCACGAAGGTGCTGCCGAAAAGTCCCGCCGCCGACGCGGGCCTGAAGGTCGGCGACCGCGTGTTCCGCGTCGAAAGCAAGGAGGTGGCGACCATCGCCGCCGTGCAGGCGCAGGCCGCCAAGCTTGTCGCTGGCAAGTCGCTGCGGCTGGAGATCCAGCGCGGCGACAAGAAGGAAGACGTCACCATCACCGCCGGCGAAGGCTTCTAACCAGGGAGTACGAACCATGCAGAAATTGCTGATCGCCGCCGCCCTGGCGCTGGTCCCGGCGCTGACTCTCGCGGGGGACGACCCGAAGACGCCGAAGACGCCGAAGTCGCTCGATGTGCCCCAGGTGCTGAAGATCCCGTTCGAGCTGATCAAGACGCAGCACATGGTCGTCAACGTGATGATCAACGACAAAGGCCCCTACCGCCTCGTCTTCGACACCGGCGCCCCCGACAGCCTGGTGAACAACAAGGTCGCGAAGGAAGCCGGCCTGTTCACCAAGGACACGAAGAAGCCCTTCTTCGCGCTGTTCGGCTCGATGGGGCAGTTCAAGATCAAGTCGCTCCAGCTCGGCGACGTCAAGGCCGAGAACGTGCCGGCGATGGTGCTCGACCACCCGACCGTCGAGGCGATCGCGAAGTTCGTCGGGCCGATCGAAGGCATCCTGGGCTTCACGTTCTTCGCCCGCTACAAGATGACGATCGACTACGAGAGGAAGGAAATGACGCTGGTGCCGACCGAGTACCAGCCCCCCGACGTGATGGCGGTGATGATGAAGAAATTCACCGCCCCGGCGAAGGAGCGCGAGCGCCCTGCGGTGTTGTCGCCCGCCGGCCTGTTCGGCGTCCGCGTCGTGAAGGACAGCGACGACGTCGAGGACGGCGTGACGGTGAAGGAAGTGATGAGCGACAGCCCCGCCGCAGCCGCCGGCCTCAAGGCGGGGGACCGGCTGCTGACGCTCGACCACCGCTGGACCGACTCGGTCACCGACTGCTACATCGCCGCCGCCCGCATGCGGCCCGGCGTGGCGTCGCCCGCCGTGGTGCTGCGCGACGGCAAGAAGCTGACCCTGAAGGTGACGATGACATCAGGACTGTAGGTGCTGGTTTTCCTTCGATTGCCAGCCCTTGCCTTCAGACTCAAGAAGTCCGTCCACTCAAGAGTAGTGGGTGCATCCCGTCCGAACCGGAGCGCCAAGCGAAGGAAAATTCCCCCTCGCTTGGCGCTCCGGCTCGGACGACCCGCCAATCTTCAGCGGACGGATTCCTGGCCAAGTCTTCCCGTTTTTGTTGGTGAAATGGCTCGGCCTCTCGACGAGGTTGGCTTTCGCGTCTCGTGATGGCCCCCTCGAAGAAGTCGTTTGCAGAAGACGAATTTCCGATTTGCGCTTGCCAAGCAGCTTGGCATGCGATGAAATGAAGTGGTGATCCGTCTCGCCGCCCGCCTTCCCACCCCTGCGGCTTCGCGCCGTTCCGACCGCCAAACACCGCTTCTCGCCTTCGCCGCCTTGACTGCCCCCCCCTGGGATGTAACCATGAATGTATCGCATCCCCTCGGAACGAGGTATAGCCCCGTGTCGTTCGTCTCTTTCCGCCAACTCTGGATCGTCGCGTGCCTGCTGGCGATGGCCGGCTGCCAGCCCCCGGATGAAATCAAGAAGTACGACGTGGAGCAGCGCGGCCGCGAGAAGCTGCGCACCCTCGGCGCCATCGTTGCCGTGCAGAACGACTACTGGTTCGTGAAGCTCACCGGTCCCGAAGCGGCGGTCACGGCCGAGAAGCCCAACTTCGACAAGCTGATCGCTTCGCTCAAGATCGACGACACGAAGAATCCGCCCCTGCGCTGGGACCGCCCGGACTCGTGGAAGCGTGCGAAAGCCGGCGGAATGCGGCAGGCGGCCTTCGTCGTCCCCGCCGCCGACACGTCGCTCGAAACGACGATCATCAAACTCGACAAGGACGGCGGCTCGATCCTCGACAACGTCAACCGTTGGCGCGACTTCCTGACGCTGCCTCCCGTCGAAAGGCTGCAACTCGAAGAGACGATCGAACGCCGCAAGATCAACGGCGCCGAGGTGGTCGTCTTCGACAAGGCGGGCGTCGGCGTCTACATCAAGCCGCTCGCCCGGCCTGTCAGCGTGCCGTTCCTCTACGACGTGCCGGTCGGCTGGACCCCCAGCACCCAGCAGGTGGCGTTCAGCGAGGACACCTACGAGATCGTGAAAACGAAGGTCGACAAACTCGGCAAGGAAACCGAAGTGGAAGCGGTCGTCACCGTCACTCCCGCAGGCGGGGCGGCGCTCGACAACCTGAACCGCTGGCGCGACCAGCTCCAGCTGCCGAAGCTGGCGAAGGACGAGATGGAGAAGCAGATTCGTCACCTGCAGATCCTGGGCGAGAAGGCCGACTACGTCGACTTCGCGAACCCGGAGCTGAAGAAGGCGCGCAACCGCTTCCTGGGCGTGCTGCTCCCCCACCAGAAGCAAACCTGGGTCATCAAGATGGCCGGCGCCGACGAGCTGGTCGGCGAACAGAAGCAGGCATTCGAAACATTCGTCAAGTCGATCCGACTCGACGCTCGCTGAGAGGTGGGACATGGACCCGACGGCCATTCAAGGAGGGCTGCCCCCCGGCGGCCCCTCGCTCCAGACCGGCGTGCAGGAAGGGCAGCCGCGCCCCGCCGTTCCAACGACGGAATCGGCGCCGAAGCCGCGCGTCAAGCCCCAGAAGTCGCCCGCGCGCCGTGCCCTCGAAGCGATGGCCGACCTGCGCATCACGGTCGCCCTCTTCGCCCTGTCGCTGCTGCTCGTCTACTGGGGCACCTGGGCGCAGAAGGACGCCGGCATCTGGACCGTCGTCAACCAGTACTTCCGCAGCGCCATCGTCTGGATCCCGCTCAAAGTGCTGCTCATGTACACCGTCGGCGTCACCGCGATCAAGATCCCCTACCCCGGCGGCTGGACCCTCGGCACGCTGATGATGATCAACCTGCTCGCCGCCCACTCCACCCGCTTCAAGCTGTCCTGGAACCGCAGCGGCATCATGCTCCTGCACGCCGGCATCGTCATCATGATGCTCAGCGAGGTCGTCACCGGCATGTACGCCATCGAAGGCCAGATGCACATCCGCGAGAAGCAAGCCAGCAACTCCGTCATCCATCCCGGCACGTCGGAGCTGGCCGTGATCCGCACCGTCGACTCCGGCAAGGACGAGGTCGCCGTCGTCCCCGCCCGCATGCTGAAGCCGGGCGCGGTGGTCTCCAACGACATGCTTCCCTTCGACATCGAAGTGAAGAAGTACTTCGTCAACTCGCAGCTCAAGGATCTCGCCAAGGGCGAGGATCCGATCGCCACGCGCGGCCTTGGCCTGCTCACCAAGGTCGTGGAACTGGAGGAGAACACCGGCGTCGACACCGAATCGCAGTACGACGCCCCGTCCGCCTACGTCACGCTCAAGGACCGCAAGACCGGCGCCGACCTCGGCACGCTGCTGCTCTCCATGCACCTCAAGACCCAGTGGGTGAAGGCGGACAACGTCGACTACCAGATCAGCCTGCGCTTCAAGGAGTCGCATCGCCCGTTCACCTTCTACCTCGAGAAATTCGAGCACAAGAAGTACCCCGGCACCGAGAAGCCGAAGGACTTCCGCAGCACTGTCCAGCTCGTCGACAAGGACAACAACGAGAACCGCACCGTCGAGATCTACATGAACGCGCCGTTTCGCTACCGCGGCGAGACGTTCTACCAGCAGTCATGGCTCAAGGACAACCGGGGCAACGCCAACGGCACCGTCCTGCAGGTCGTCCGCAACCCCGGCTGGCTGCTGCCGTACATCTCCTGCGCCGTCGTCTGCCTGGGCATGATGCTCCACTTCGGAATGAACCTGATCAAGTTCCTCGAACGGAGGAATGCCTGATGAACACCATCCGTCCCGCTCCCCCCAACCGCCTCCCCTGGCTGCTGTTCCCCATCGCGGTCCTCTGGTTCGCCTGGTTCGCCTTCCCGCGCGCCGACCGCGCTGAAGACTACCACTACCGCGCCTTCGGCCGGCTCCCCGCCATCGAGGGGGGCCGCATCAAGCCGATGGACACGATCGCACGAACCGTCCTCCTTGTCACCAATCACCGCCAGGACTTCCACGACGAAGCGGGCGACACGCAGCCCGCGACCCGCTGGCTGCTCGACACCATGATCTCGCCCGCCCCGTCCGACCGGCTGCTCGGCATGCTCGTCCAGCCGGAGAAGGCCGGCAAGGAAACGCCGGCGCACCACTACAAGGTGTTCCGCATCGAGAACGACGCCTTGCGCGACATGCTGAAGCTCAAGCCCCGCAGCGGCCTGCGCTACTCCTTCAACGAGATCCGCGAGAACCCCGAGCAGTACATCGCCGAAACGCAGCGCGTGAAAGCGCTGCGCGAGAACGACCCGAAGAAGATGGTTCTTTTCGACCACAAGGTCTCGGAACTGGACCAGAACGTGAGCCAGTTCATGCGTCTCATGACGCACAACGGGCCGCTTTCAGTCCCTTCCGAGCAGGGCGTCGACCACTGGATCTCCCTGCGCGACGCGCTCGAGATGGTCCTCAGCAAGCAGCACATCGACCAGGCGGCCAACGGCTACGCCAAGCTCGTCCACCACTACAGCAGGGACGAGGTGACGGAGTTCAACTTCACCCTCGACGAGCTGACCCGCGACCTGAACCGCCGCTTCCCGAAGGAAATGTCGCTGATGGCGATGGAGACCTACTTCAACGAGTTCGCGCCGTTCTACCAGTGCTTGTACCTCTACATCGTCATCGCCGTGCTGGGCTGCTGCGCCTGGCTCGGCATGCGCCGCGAGATCAACAACGCCTGCTACGCCACGATGGCCCTCGTCTTCTCCGTCCACACCGTCGCCATCATCCTGCGCATGGTCATCCAGGGCAGGCCCCCCGTCACCAACCTCTACTCGTCCGCCATCTTCATCGGCTGGGGCTGCGTCCTCTGCTGCCTCGTCACCCAGTGGTTCTACCGCAACAGCATCTCCATTGTCGTCGGCTCGGCCACCGGCGCCCTGACCCTGATGATCGCCCACTTCCTCAGCCTCGACGGCGACACCCTCGAGATGATGCAGGCCGTCCTCGACACCAACCTCTGGCTCGCCACCCACGTCACTTGCGTCACCATCGGCTACACCGCCTGCATCGTCGCCGGCTTCATGGGGGTCGGCTACGTCATGCTCGGCGTCTTCACCAAACAGATGGCTGGCGCCGCCCATGTCGAACTCGCCAAGATGACGTATGGCGTCCTCTGCTTCGGCATGTTCTTCAGCTTCACCGGCACCGTCCTCGGCGGCATCTGGGCCGACCAGTCCTGGGGACGCTTCTGGGGCTGGGATCCCAAGGAGAACGGCGCCCTGCTCATCGTCATCTGGGTCGCCCTCATCTTGCACGCACGCTGGGGCGGCATGGTCAAGTCGCGCGGCGTCGCCGTCCTCGCCGTCGCGGGCAACATCATCACCGCCTGGTCGTGGTTCGGCACCAACTTGCTCGGCGTCGGCCTGCACGCCTACGGCTTCAAGCAGGGAACGAAGATCGCCCTGATCGCCTTCGCGCTCGTGCATCTCGTCATCATCGGCATCGGCTTGATCCCGCAGTCCGAATGGGCCAGCTTCCGCACGCCGCGACCCGAAGGCGACAGCGACGCCGGAGACCGCTCGCCGTCGGCGATCCCGGTCGCGGAGTAGCTGCAACCTAGGCGCGGGGCGGGTTCACCGTTTCGCGTTCGCAGGAGCGGTGCGAGCGCAGAATCCCGCCCCGTTTCGCTTTCTGGGATCGTGCATTTTACGTCCCGCGAGGCCATGCGAGCGCGAAACGTAAACGGGGAATTTCACCCTCGCCGCCTTACTTGCTCTTGGGCCGGAACGCCTTGACGACGGCTTCGTTCGTCGTCAGGAACGGGCCTTCGATGAGGTCGATGCAGTACGGGATGGCGGGGAAGACCGCGAGCAGGCAGTCGCGGATGGCGCTTGGCTTGCCCGGCAGGTTGACGATCAGCGACTTGCCGCGCAAGCCGGCGATCTGGCGCGACAGGATCGCGGTCGGCACCACCTTCAGCGACACGGCCCGCATCTGCTCGCCGAACCCGTCGAGGATCTTGTCGCAGACCGCCACGGTCGCCTCCGGCGTCACGTCGCGCCGCGCCGGCCCGGTGCCGCCGGTCGTGACGACGAGGCAGCAGTTCTCCTGGTCGCACAGCTCCTTCAGCGTGGCTTCGATAAGGGACTGCTCGTCGGGGATGACCTTCGCGACCGCCTCCCACGCGCACGACAGGATCTCGCGCAGGCACGCCGCGATGGCGGGGCCGCCCTCGTCCTGGTAGACGCCCTTGCTGGCCCGGTCCGAAACCGTGACGATGCCGACGCGGATGCTCATGTTTGGCTGCCTCTTCAACGACTCGCGTGAAACAGTCATTCTATCTCCGGCACCACCTCGCCGCCATTCGGCGTGGCGAGGGCGCGCAGCACCGCAGGCGACGTGTCGGCGCTAAACATTCGGACGGAGCCGTCGGCGAACACGATCTGCACGCGGGGTCCGTAGGGGCTGCCGAACCCGCGCGGGGCGTTGAAGCCGAGTGCCGGGTCGCGCAGGTTGAACGGGCTGCCCCAGGGCGAGAAATTCTTCGCGGCAGAACCGGCCAGGATCGTGTTGCTGGTGCCGTCCTTGATGTCGTCGAGCTTGAGCGGTTGCACGCGCAGCAGATGTGAGTTGCCGGGGAAGTGGCTGAACGCGGGGCCTTGCTGATCGCGCTGCTCGCGGACTGCGGGGTTCTGGAACTGGTACACATGCGTCGCCATCACATCGGCGTTGACCGGATCGCTCCACGGTTTGCTGAAATCGACCTTCTTGAAACCTTCGCGGTGCTTGAGGTACGGGAGCAGCATCGTCTGCCAGCCGTGCATGCCGTTGCCGCGCGCGTCGAAGGCGCCGCCAAGGGTGAGGTGCTTGTTGTCCTCGTGATAGGCGTGCTGCGCGAGGCCGATTTGATGGAGATTGCTCGTTGCAAATTGCCTGTACATTTCGGTGTCGCGGTTTGCTTGCATCAACCTCTCTGGCGACGTGGCGAGCCAGATCGTTTGATGGCTGGCGCCGAGCATCGCGACGCCGGTCCAGGCACCGAGCGTCAGCAGCGCGACGAACGTCGCCGACTTTCGCCAAGGCCACGGCGTGTCGCTGCGGGATCGCAGCCATCGCATCGCGAAGTGCGTTCCGACGAGCAGCGCGAACCATGCGGCGACGCCAACCAGCACGTTCGCGCCGCTCAAAGGCCAATTGGTCGCCAGACGGTAAAGGAAAGGAATCCAGCCGACCGCGACAAAGACAGGCACCGCCACGATTGCATCGGAAACACAAACACCAATCAGAAGGAAAAGGGCAAGCAGGGTGAGCACTTCAATCTTGGTGATGCCGGGGCGCATGGAAGGAACTCCGTGGGTCAGCGGAGGAGGCTTTCGTGGGACTGCGCGAGCCAGAGCAAGGTACGGAACAGACCGACGCCGAACAGGCCGGCGACGAACATCAGCGCGACGCTGGCGGTGAGCGCGAACGTCCAGCGCCATGGAGTCGTTTGCGCGGGCCGGAACCAGGCGAGGGCGTGGTGCAGCAGCACGACCAACAAGCCGACGCACACGACGCCGGTCGCGATGCCGCCGAGGTCGGCGTCTGCGCGCGGCAGCGCGCGGGCGGCGCGGTCCCACCAGCCGCACAGCAGTGTCGCCAGCGGTTCGGGCAGCACCAGTCCCACGCGGCGCAGGATCAACGGCAGCGCGGCGGCGAACAAGAATAGCAAAGTTCGCATCAGCGTTTCTCACCGACGAGCAGCTGCTGGAGGCGCTCGAATTCAAGCCGGCGAATCTCGCCGTTGGCGAGCAGCGCGTAGCAGTCGTTGCCGTACATCGCCGGCTCGTAGGCGACGGGTACGGCGTCCTTGCCTCGCTTGCCCGCGAGGTAGACGTACTGCACGCCGGACGGGTCGGGCAGCTCCCACAGCGACGGCGAGAAACGCGACTCGGTCTTGTCGGGCGGGAACGCTCCCTGGTTCTGGTCGGCGTAGGTCCAGAGGGCGTCGCGCAGCTTTTCGAGCTGCTGCCGGCGCAGCAGAGGCAGGTCGGTCGCGTCCTCGGCGAGCTTGTGGGTCAGCCCCTTCTTCTCCCAGGCGCCCGGCGTCATCAGTTCGCGGGCGCCGGAGATCATCGTCAGCACGAGGATGAACAGCACGCTCCACAGCGTCGCGACGCCGAGCGCCTTGCCGTAGCTGAGGCGGGGCAGGAAGATCCAGTCGCGTTGGAGGTAGTTCCACAGGTGCTGGATGAACCAGGCGGCCAGCAGGAAGCCGGCGGCGAAGAACGAGATGTTTTCGAGCCGCAGCTTGGCCACGTCGGTGAGGTGGAGCGACGGCATCCCGGCGAAGACGTGCATGGCGGTCCCTCGAACGCGAACAACAGCGCATCACCTGTCAACGATGATACGCGATCCGCGGCTGCGACGCAGCAATCTTCCGGCGTGGGTCTGGTTTGGAGGCTGCGGGATCCCCCATATAACGAGAGGCAACGACTTTCATCGAGGGAGCAATGAGCCAAGCCGCCGAACCGACGCCGCCGCGCACGACGCTGAAGTGTTTCGTGCTCGCGGGGGTCTTCGCCACGCTGTTCGCGGGCTGGTCGTGGCTCGTGTTCATGCCCGACAGCGCGATCATGCGCTACGACCACGAGGTCGCCGACTACTGGCTGGAGCACGGCGGCAGCAAGCGCGTGACCTACCTGACCGACTTCGGCGGCGTCGCGACCTGCTTCATGGTCGCCGTCATGGGCTGCGTCTGGCAGTGGTCGCACCAGCGCTGCCGGGTCGCCATCGCCTGGCTGTTGATCGTCACTTCCGGCGCGATCTTCAACCACTACGCCGCCAAGAAATCGTTCAACCGCTCACGTCCTCCCGTCGATGTGCGGGCCAACTTCGTGCGCGAGGTGGACGAAAGCTACCCCAGCGGCCACAGCGCCGGCTCAACCATCGGCTACGGGCTGCTCGCGTTCATGCTGCTCCCCTGGCAGCGCCGCCAGGTCTCGCGCGTCGTCACGGTGCTGCTGCTCGCGTCACTGGTGGTCGCCATCGCCTTCAGCCGCGTTTATCTGCGCGCCCACTACTTCAGCGACGTGGTCGCCGGCGTGATCCTCGGCCTGGCGTGGCTGTTCCTGGGCCTCGCGTTCATCCACGATCTCGACCCGCGAAAACCGGCGACGTGATGGATGTCGTGCCGGGTGAGACTGGTCAGGAATGAGACCAGGCGGCAGACCGCCACTA
>JAYSSW010000929.1:0-13314 GCA_043720335.1 Planctomycetia bacterium | reverse complement strand
CCGTCCGTCCCCACGGAGGACGAGCAGGCCGAGGCCTACCGCAAGGTTATCGCGGCCGCCCCGAACCGGGCCGTGGTCGTCCGCACGCTGGACTTGGGCGGGGACAAGCACGTCAAGTATTTCGCCCACCACCGGGAGTCGAACCCGTTCATGGGCTGGCGCAGCATCCGCATCAGCGTCACCTACCCGGAGTTCTTCCAGACGCAGCTCCGCGCGATCCTCCGCGCCGCGACGCATGGCGAGGTCAAGATCCTCTTCCCGATGATCAGCAACCTGGAGGAGGTCCGCTACGTCAAGCAGATGGTCACGAAGACCGAGGAGAAGCTGAAGCAGGAAGGGATCCCGTTCGCCGCGAACCTGCCGCTCGGCGTGATGATCGAGGTGCCGGCGGCGGCGCTGGCGATCCACGCGATGCTGCGCGAGGTCGACTTCGTCTGCATCGGCTCGAACGACCTGACGCAGTACGTGATGGCCGCCGACCGCGACAACGCGAAGGTGGCGCACCTGTGCGAGCCGTTCAACCCGCCGGTGCTGCGGCTGCTCGCCTACATCGTCCGGGCCTGCCGCAAGCACAACAAGCCGGTGACGCTGTGCGGCGAGATGGCGGGGCGGGCGATGTGCTTCCTGCCGCTGTTCGGCATGGGGCTGCGCCGCTTCAGCATGAGCCCCGCGTTCCTGCCGACCATCAAGGAACTGGTGCGCCACTCCACGCTCGACGACTCAACCAAGATCGCCCGCAAAACGCTGCGGTTGGAGACGGCCGGCGAGGTGCGCCGCTACCTGGCGCGCTCGACGAAGCGCGTGTGCCCCAGCGCGATGCGGCTCGACACGCGGAAGTGAGTCAACCCCAAGCCCCAGGATGAGCGCAGCGATTCCTGGGGGTTCGACCCCCACCAATCGCGTTGCTCATGGTGGGGCTTGAGCGCCATCTACGACGGCTTGTTCCTGTAGCGGTCGGAGACGCGCATCAGGAACCGCTTCTCCTCGTCGGTGAGCGAGTTCTTGCCCGACTGCTGGATCTTCTCCAGGAGCTGGTCCATGCGCTGCTCGTCGGCCTGGATGCGCTGCTGCTCCAGGTGGAGCTTGCGGGCCGCCCGTTTCTGCAGCCAGCGCTGGACGAAGTTCTGCTGCTTCGGCTTGGCCGGGCGGGGCTGCCCGTCCTCGTCCTTCTCCAGGCTGGTGTAGCCCTGCGAGAAGTCGTAGCCGAACACCGAGTCCTCGCTGGCGGTCTCGAGGTCGATGAGCGCCTGCTTGCAGGAGGAGTAGGTGTACCACGCGAGCATGAGCAGCAGCACCTGGTTGTAGACGACGGCGAGCAGGACGAAGATCACCATGATGAGGAAGCCCATCATCGCGGCGACGTAGGTGCCGTGCTGGTGGTTCGAGCGGTGCCAGACCACCGCCTGGAGCAAGCGGCCTCCGTCGAAAGGCAGGCCGATCAGGACCGTGTTGAACAGGAGCAGGATCCAGTTGACGTAGAACGCCTGCACCAGACATATGGTGGCGAGGCTGGAAACGTACGCGGTGTCGCCGTCCCACTGCGTCACCGCGAAAGCGCCGGAGGCGTGGACGCGCAGCGGGTACCAGAACGGGTTGAACGGCGGGCGGATCGTCTGGTCGACGCAGTAGATCGCGAGGGCGAGGACGGGGATCAGCAGCACGTTCACCATCGGCCCGCCCGCCGTGGTGATGAAGTTGGCGCGCGGCGTGTGGGGCGGGCGGCAGAAGGCGAGGCCGCCCAGGGGCCACATCAGGATGTCGGTGGCCTCGCCGTCGACGGCGCGGGCGGCGAAGCAGTGCCCGAACTCGTGCGCGAGCACGATCAGGAACAGCCAGACCTGGAGCAGCAGGGCGTCCTGCCAGGTTCCTTCGGGAGTCAGCTCGCCGCGCGACAAATACCCGACCATGCCGATCATCATGAGCGGCATGAAGGCGTGCACCCGGATGGCGACGCCGAACAGCGACCCGATGTGGAAAGACCAGGAGAATGGATCACGCATGGCGGCTACCGGCCTTCCTGGGAAACGACAACTCCCGCACCTTCATGATAACACCCAGGACGCCGATTCGCAATCGGCGCGCTTCCCTCGCGTTCAAACCACGTTCCGTGGCTCGCCGGCGAGGAACGCCAGCACGTTGTCGACCGCGCCGGAGTTCAGCAGGTCCATCCCTTCCGGGTTCTGGTCGGCGACGTGCGGCGTCAGCACAACCTGCTCGCACCCCAGCAGCGGATGGTCGGGCGGCAGCGGCTCCTCGTCGAACACGTCGATCCCCGCCCCGCCCAGCCGACCCGATTCCAATGCCGCGACCAGCGCCGACGTATCGACGACGGCGCCACGCGCGGTATTCACCAGCAACGCGCCGGGCTTCATGAGCGCGAGTTCACGCGGCCCGATCAAGCCGCGCGTGCGGTCGGTCAGCTTGACGTGCAGGCTGATCGCGTCGGAGGTGCGCAGCAGTTCGTCGAGCGGGACGAACGGCACGCCGAGCTCGCGCTCGCGGTCGGCGTCGGGATGGAAGGTCCACGCCTGGACGCGCATGCCGATGGCTTTCCCCAGCCGCGCCATCGCCGCGCCGATCGTCCCGGCGCCGACGACGCCAAGCGTCTTGCCGTGCAGCACGACGTTGTCGCGCGTGCGCCATTCGCCGCGCCGCAGCTGCCGCGTCTGATGGACGACGCGCCGGGCGGTGGCGAGAAGCAGCGCCAGCGCGTGCTCGGCGACGATGGGGGCGGTCCTGCCCGGCACGTTGCAGACGACGATGCCCAGCTCCTTCGCGGCCGCCAGGTCGATGGCGTCGACGCCGATCCCGCAGACGGTAATCATCCGCAGGTCCGGCAGCCGCCGCAGAACCGCGCCAGGCCATTTCACCGCGCTGCGCGAATTGACCAGGCAGGCCGCGCCGGCGACCCGCCGCACCTTCTCGTCGTCGTCGTCGGGCCGGTCGGTGAACAGCGCGACCTCGCCGGCGCCGCGCAGCCGGTCGAGGTGCGGCGAGCCTTGGAGCTGCGGCGGGTCGTCGCCTGGGACGGCGATGCGGACGGGCTTGGCGACGGGGGCGGTCATCATGGCTCCGAAATCTCCCAACGTGCCGGTTGCTCGTAGGTATAGCGGCAACGACGGGGATTCGCGAGCGATTTCCTTGGCGGCGCGGGTCGCGGCGTCTCGATGAATTCCAGGGACGAATCAATTGCGGCCAAAATTCCAGCGCGTACAATTCGGACATGGGAAAGGGGTTGTCGCCTTGTCAGCCAACTCTCCAGACGTTCGATCCCGCTTCGCCCTTCGCATCGACTCGGGGAAACGCAAAATGGGCGTCGTGTGCATGGTGTGTGGCAGGCTCTCCTCGGACGCGGAGTTCTGCGACCATTGCAACGCCGACCTGCACCTGCCGACCAGCCGGCTCGCCCCCGCCCACTGCCCGATCACCCCGGGCGGCGTGGAGCTTTCCGAAGCGGAGCGCAAGGCCCTCGCGCACGCCGAAGCGCACATCGTCCTGGGCACGGTGGGCCAGCACTGGCGCGTCCGCTGGCTGCCTCCTGGCGAAGCCGCCCCGCGCATGACGCGCCTCGAACATCGCCTCGCCCTCGACCTGCGCTGCCTGGCGCCCGCTCGCCTCGTCCCCGACGGCGAGGGACTTTGGGTCTTCACCGAAGCCAGCCAGCCCTCGGCCCCCTGGGAGGAGCCGGCCGATCCCGACCCGTGGCAGAACCTCCGCCAGATGGCCGGGCACGTCGCGTCGCTCGCCGACGCGCTGGAGGAGCTGCACCGCCAGCAGCTCGTTTGGCTCACCTTCGATCCGCGCGCGCTGGAAGAAGTCCCGTCGCCCGCCGGCCCTGCGCAGCCGTGGCGCACCCTGCGCATCACGAACCTCGACCTGGAGGTCTACCAGCCGTCGTTCGTCCCCGAATCGCTGCGGATGAACCCGAAGTTCACGCCGCCGGAGATCAGCGCCTTCCGCTGGAAGGACGTCGGCCCGCGCACCGACGTGTACCACCTGGCACTCTTCTCGTACTTCTGGCTGGCGGGCCTGCTCCCCGACGGCTTCGCGGGGGGCGGGCTGGAGCACTTCGACCACCTGATCCCCAGCCTGCGCATCTACGCGCCCTGGATCCCCGAAGGGATCATCCCGGTCATCGAGCGCGGCTTGGCCCACACGCCGCGCCACCGGCACCCGTCGGTACGCACGTTCGCGCTGGAACTGCAGCACGCCATCGAGCAAGCCGAGTCGCGGCGCCAGTCGCAGGAGCCGATCCGTTGGGACATCGGCGGCGAAACCACGACCGGCCGCGCCAAGGAAGCCCTGGGCCGGACCAACGAGGACCACCTGCTGTTCCGCCAGTTCGGCACGCCCCAGGCGGCACTTGTCGCGGTCGCCGACGGCATCTCGACGTGCAGCGTCGGCAGCGGCGAGCTGGCCAGCCTCGTCACCATGATCGTGCTGGAGAGCAGCTTCGTCGCCGGATGCACCCACGGCGAGTTCCCGCAGCGCATCGGCGCCGCCTGCCACAACGCCGCCCAGGGCATCCTCGACTGGGCGGTCGAGAACCGCTACGCGCGCCAGCTGCTCAAGGGGCAGGACCTGATGGGGACCACCCTGGTGGCGGGATGGATCCAGGACCGCTGGGTCAGCCTCGCCAATCTCGGCGACAGCCGCGCCTACCTCGTCACCGACGACTGGATCGACCAGCTCACCGTCGACGGCGACCTGGCGAGCGAGCTGCTGCGTCGCGGCGCTCCGCCGGAGGAGATCAAGGAGCTGGGCGTCGTCACGCGCGCGCTGCGCGAGTGCGTCGGCGGCTGCAACGTCACCGAGGACGGCAAGCTGGTCCCGCTCGACGAGAGCAGCCATCCGTCGCTGTCGCAGTGGCCCCTGGCGCCGGGCGACGTGCTGGTGCTGGCCACCGACGGGCTGGTCGAGGAGGGCTACTTCCTGGAGCCTGCGACCGTCGCCGACCTGGTCCGGCGCAACCGCCACCTGTCCGCCGACGCGCTGGCGCACCTGCTGGTGGAGGCCGCGAACTCCCTGCAGCGCGTGCCGTCCGCGCTCGAGCCGGACGGATTCGGCGACAACATCGCCTGCGTGGTCGTTAAGATAGCCGAGGGCTGAGGTGCCCGGACACAATCGCGATGAAAGCCCAGGGACGGCGTCCCTGGGTATTCAAATACCCAGGGACGCCGTCCCTGGGCTTTCCGTGTGATGGGAATTCGCGGCACGCTGGTCGCAAGCTCAACTTGAAGAGGTAGCACGCGGACATGGCCGACGCTTTCGTGATGCGCTGGAAAGTCGACCGGCCCTGCCTCGAGGCGGACAAGCCGGAGGACGTCTACACGCTGCTCACCATCGAGCCGAACCCGGCCGCGCTGTCCGCGTCCGCCGGCCCCGCCGCGCCGATGGCCGCCATCCCGTCGCACCTGGTGTTGCTCGTTGATGTCAGCGGCTCGATGGACGTGCTGGTCCGCCACGACCCGAACGCCACCCGTGTCGGCGAAGCGCTGGCCGAGGGCAAGACCGCGCAGAAAGTCGTCTCCGAAGTCCCCAGCCGCCGTGAGATGGCGTGCAGCGTTGTGCAGAAGATGGTCGAACGGCTGCACGGTGAGGACCTGCTCACCCTCGTCGCCTTCGACGACAAGGCGCACGTTCTCGCCCAGGCGGTCAGCCCCAACGACATGGACTCGATCTGGCTCGCCATCCAGAAGCTAGGCAAGGTCGGCGGCGGCGGCACCGCGATGGGCCGCGCGTTTGAAGCCATCCGCACCGTCCTCACCAGCGTCAACGACGCCCCGCGCACCCGCAAATTGGTCCTGCTCACCGACGGCAACGACGACGACCCCGCCACCGCGCTCGCCCAGGCGCGCTCCGTCGGCTGGGACTTCCGCCTGCCGATCGTCGCGTTCGGCACCGGCGAGTGCAAAGTCGCCTTCCTCACCGAACTCGCCAAGACCAGCCTCGCCGGCGCCTTCAACCACATCCGCGACGAGCAGGCCGCCGAGCACCTGTTCCGCCAAGCCGTCGCGGGGCAGAAGAACGTGCAGGCGACCAACGTGGCGCTGCAGCTTTGGCTGTCGCCCGACCTGCAGGTGCGCGAGCTGTACCGCAGCAAGCCCGAGATCCTCTTCGTCGGCGACATGCAGCCCGACGCCAACCAGGTCGTCCATCTGCGTCTCGAACAGATGGAGCGGGGCAAGGCCTACGAGTTCCTCTTCCGCTGCACGCTGCCAGCCCGGCCCGCGAACCAGCGATTCCGCATCGCCAAGGCGACGCTCACCTACGACGTGCCGAGCCAGAAGCTGGAAGGGCAGAAGCTGGAAGCGAACATCGTCATCGAGTACACCAGCGACGCCACCCGCGCCAGCGAGCGAAGCGGCGACGTGCGCCGGGTGCTGGCCCGGGCCGAGGTGCAGAGGCAGGTGCTGTTCCTGCAGGCGAAGATCGACGCCCTCAAGCACGGCGGCACCCCGAAGGACTCGGCCATCGTCGCCAAGCTGCTCGACGCCCTCGTCAAGAAGTTCGAGGAGTTCGGCGAGCAGTCGATGGTCAACCAGTACCGGGCGATGCAGGAGGAGTTCGTCCGCAAGGGGACCATCTCGCAGGAGATGCTGAACCGCTCGCTGGCGGCGTCGTCGCGGGCGGAGGACATCATCGTGGCCCAGGACATCGACTTCTGAGCGGACCATCATCATGGCGGCGACGTGCGGAATCTGTGGCGAGGCGCTGCCGGCGGGGAGCCGGACCTGCGCGGTGTGCGGCACCGCCGTGGACGAGATGCTGCCGACGGCGGAAATTGTGGCGGTGATCGCCGACAGCCCGTCGGCGCCGATGGCGGCGCTGCTGCCCGACGCGCTCCCCGCAGGCAGCCGCTACTGCCCCGCGTGCGGCAAGGTCTACGACGCCGACTTCCTCGACACCTACTGCTTCTGCGGCGTCGAGCTGTCCGACCAGCTCCCCGTCGCGCCGCCGCCTGCTCCTGCCGCGCCGTCGGAGCCGTCGGAGCCTCCGATCGCAGCGGTTGAAGTGCCGGAGCCGCTGATGAAGGTGCGGGCCGACAAGCCGCCGCCTGGGACGAAGTGCCTGGTGCTGTTCGGCCCCGACAAGCAGCCGCTCCAGTACTTCGCGCTGACGAAGGACGCGACGCTGATCGGCCGGCTCGACGCGGTCGCCGGCGTCTTTCCCGACATCGACCTAGAGGAATGGCTCGACCGCGCCTTCGTCCGCACCATCTCGCGGCAGCACGCCCTAGTCCTGCGCTCGCGTGCCACCGACACGTTCTTGCTCCGCCCCCTCACGGGCAACACCGGCACCCAGCTCGAAGCCGACATGCTCCTGCCGCTCAAGGACTACCCGCTCAAGCCCGGCCACCGCGTCATCCTCGGCGGCAGCGTGAGGCTGAAGTTCGAGATCACATGAGTGTCACCCCGCAAGCCCCAGGATGAGCGAAGCGTAGCCCTGGGGGTGTCGACCCCCACCAATCGCGTTGCTCATGGTGGGGCTTGCCTTTGATTTCGTCCTTCATCCCTATGGCCACCAAGATCGCGACATCGCTGGGCGGCGAATCGTTCACCTGGAACGAACGCCCCTTCGTGCGCGCCGAGGTGCCGGCCGGCGACAACAAGGGGAAGATCTTCACCATCGCCCAGCCGCTCGCGGAGCGCTACCAGATCGGGCGATTCTTCGCGTCGGGAGGCATGGGGCTGCTCGTCGAGGGACGCGACCTGCGCACGCAGAGCCGGGTGCTCATCAAGACGAACCTGTTCTACGACGTGATCCCCTACGCCCGGGTGCGCGACCAGGAAGGCTTCACGAACCAGCTGCGCCTGCCCCGCAAGACGCTGGAGATGGAGCGGCGCATCCTGGTGCTGCTGCGCAACGAGGGCTGCAACGCGGTGCCGCACCCGAACGACTTCGTCTACGACGCCAACCCGCATCTGCTCGGCCCCTACGCGACCGACGACCGCAAGGAGTGGCAGTACGGCGATACCGACATGGTCGCGTCGGAGCCCTATCTGGTGATGGAAGCCGTCCACGGGCAGTCGCTCGCCGACATCCTGGAGAAGTCGCCGGGCAAACGTATCACGGAGACGCGGGCGCTGCGGATCATGGCCCAGGTCGCTGCGGTCTTCCAGATCCTGCACCAGCCCAAGCCGATGAAGGCGGGCATGACCTGGCAGCTCATCTACCAGGACCTGAAGCCATCGAACCTGATCGTGTCGACGCAGGACCGCACAACGGTCGTCGACCTGGGGGGCTGCCAGCTCATCAACCTCGACACCGGCCAGAAGCTGCTCCCTGGTGCGGCGACCCCGGGATACTGCCCGCCGGAGTGCGAGGAGTCGTACCAGACACTGACGCCGGCGTCGGACGTGTACACGGTGGGGAGCAACCTGTTCCACCTGGTGACGGGGCGCAGCCCGCAGTCGCTGCTGCCTCCGCACCTGGCGGCCGGTTCGCCGCGGGCGGCGACGTTCGACGCGAAGCTGCTGGACGGCTGCTGCCGCCCCGACACGCGGGCACTGATCCTGCGCTGCCTCGACCCCGACCCGCGCCGGCGTTTTCCCGACGCCACCGCCTTGCATCAGGCTTTGGTTTCGATTCTACTGGCGACGTGAAATCCAATGATCGATGATGATGAACTAACCCTGAGCGCAAGCGAGGGGATCGCAGCGAACCACGCAGGCGGAAAAATTTTCTCGTTCCGCGTGTCGTCACGTGATCCCCTCGCTTGCGCTCAGGGTTAGTGTTGCCCGTCCGCACTGCCTTCCCTGCCGTTTGAAACCGCAATCCCACGATCGATGATGTGCCCATGAAGTTCGAGGTCGGCGAGCGCGTGGAAGGGGGAGGCCCGTCGCACCAGCCGGGGGGGTACGTCATCACCTCCGTGGTGCGCGAGACGCCCTGGCACGCGCTCTACGCCGCCAAGAAGATCTTCTACAACTTCGACTTCACCGCCAAGCGGGTGCGCGAGACCGACGAGAAGGAATGGCTCGACGTCTACCTGCGCACGCTCCGCTACCCGCTGCTCGACCAGGCCCAGTACGTGGCGCAGCGGCGCGCATTGGCGCGTGCCGAAGCGCGGCTGGTGCTGGGCGCGCGGCAGAACAGCCTGTGGCCCGAACCAGTCGACCTGCTGGAGATCGAGAACACCCGCGACCGCGTCGCCTTCCCGGTCGACAAGGCGCGCGACACCGAGCCGGTCGTCGTCTTCGCCCGGCCGCAGGGCAACTTCACCGCCGACTGGCAGCAGCAGATCCTGCCGCTCAACTCGATCCTCGCCGTCCTCGCCGAGATGCTGGAGTTCGTCCGCCAGGCCCACGACCAGGGGCTGCTGCTGCTCGGCCTGTGCCCCTCCGCCCTGCTCATCGACGCCAGCGACCGCGTCCACTACCTCGGCGGCGACCTGTCGATCTCGCAGCAAAGCATGCTGCTCAAGGACAGCACCCCCCCGGAGATGTGGACCCGGCTCTGCCCGGCGGAGCGGTTCCCGCGCGGCTACGCGGCCCCCGAATGCTACACGCCGCCGCAGCGCCCCGACCCGCGCAGCGACCTCTACGCCTGGGGTGCGCTCGCCTACAACCTGCTGACCGTGCAGGGCTGCGACACGATCGCGAACGAGCAGGGCACGCCGTGGGCGCAGTTCCAGGACGGGCACTTCGACCGCGTCCGCCGCATGCTCCAGGAGATCCCGCCCGCCAGCATTGAAGCCTGGGCTGACCAGCTCGGCGTGCCGGCGGCGGCGCTGCTGCGCGACTGGCCCGGCCCTTTCGTGCAGCTTCTGCGGCTGGTCCTCAGCCCGGAGCGCGGACGCCGGCCCCGCAACGTCGCCGAGCTGCGCGCGTGGCTCGTCGATCCGCCGCCGACGCCGATCACCGGCCTCGTCGCCCTCGTCACCGATCCGGGAACCGCTCAGATCCTGATCGACACAGCGCAGGTCGATTCGGGCCTGGAGCTGGTCGTGCAGCGGCGTGTCGGCACGGCGGCGCAGCATCCCGACGACGGCCAAACGGTCTACGTCGGCCCGCTGCTGCCGTCCTTCCGCGACCAGAACGTGCCGCTGACGCTCGACACGGTCTGGTACACGGCGTTCACCTGCCGCCGCGAGCCGGACCGCCTGGCCTTCTCGCCCGGCGTGGCCGAGCCGCTGTGGCAGCCCGACGCGCTCGCGCTGAGGAAGTGGGCGGAGCAGCAGGCGTCGCTGCTGCCTGACGCCGCCGACATGCCTGTGAGAGTGTCTCTAGCCACGAGCCAGCTCGACGTGTCGATGGCCTCCGACAGCCTGCTCGCGTCGACGCAGCCGCGCGTCCGCCGCTGGGGCTTGTTGAACCTGGAGCAATACTTGAAGTCGGGAGGCCCGATCCAGCAGGTCGACCACCTGCTCTGGCGCGTCGTCCGCGACCCGTCCGCCGACCTGCGCGAAGCGGCCGCCCTGCTGCTCGCGAACCGGCTCGACATGTACCACGACGAGACCGCGCTGCGGATCGTCGAGTCGCTCGAAGCGCCGCCGGTCGACCGGCCCATCCCGCTCGCCAGCTTCCTCCGTCGCGCCGGCGTCCCCGATTCCCGCGTCAACGCGATCCTGCAGAAGCTCGACGAGAACCGCCCCGCCCAGTGCCCGCTCTGCTCCGAGATGGTCAGCTTCGGCATGCGGGCCGACCACCTGCGCACCGCGCACGGCTACCTCCCCTACGAAGGGGACATGCTCCCCGCCGACGCCGTCCGCGCCCGGCTGTGGGAACGCGTCTTCCATCGTCTCGATCGCGCCGCCCACGATCAACTGGTCCAGCTCTACACCAGCGGCACCCGGCTCGCCGACGGCAGGGCGGCCAGCCTCGACCGCTACGCCAGCGACCTCGAAGCCGAGCTGACAGGCCAGGCCAAGACCAACGAGCAGCGCGGCGTGCCGATGGCGATGCCCTTCGCGTCGTTCAGCACCTACCTCAGCTTCCTCCAGCAGTCGCCGCAGTTCCTCGCCATCGCCCGTCTTCTGCTCCGCTCGAAGTCGAGCCGCCTGCGCGAAGTCGGCCGCGAAGCGGTCGTCCCCCATCTCGCCGAGCAGATGCGCGGCTCCAGCTCGCCCGGCGACCTGGCGCGCGTGCTCGACCAGGTCTGCCCCGCCCTCGACCAGGTCGAGGAGAAGGTCGTCCTCTGCAACCGACTCCCCGCGCTCGGCGTGGACGCGACTGCCGTGGCGACCTGCGTCGTTCAGATCCAGGAGGAGAAGCTCGTCGCCTGCCCGGAGTGCAAGGCGGAAGTGCGCCGCATGGACCTGGAGTTCCATCTTCGCCGCGCGCATCGCGTCTTCGAGTTCCGCGGCGAACGGCGCGAGCAGGCCGAGACGCGGCTTGCGATCCTCAAGGCGGTCTGCGAGTCGCCGCCCGACGTGCTCGCCTTCCGCAGCCTGATCTCGCTGGTCGAGGACAAGCAACCCGACGAGCCGCTGCGGGCGATGGTCAACTGGCTGTTCCAGCACGTCAAGGAAGTCGACACCGAGCAGCGGCCCGGCGTGCTGATCGCGCTGGCGGAGGTGATGATCGCCGCCGACCGCGTGCGCGACGTGCTGCCGGTGCTGATGGGGCGCAGCAAGAACGCCACCTGGGAACTGCTCGGCCAACGGCTGGCGCTGGAGATCGGCGTGCGCGTGCCGGCGTCGATCGCGCTGGAAACGATGCACCTGTTCGAGCCGCTGCTCGACCTGAAGGAGCTGCCCCGCAAGGTGCGCGAGAACGCCACGATGAACCTGCTGCGCGCCGCCGGCAAGCGCGGCGACGCGGCGGTGAGGCTGCTCCAGGCCTTCGCGGGCCGCAGCAGCAAGACGCGCGCCATCGACCGCGTCCAGAAGCTGGAGCAGCGGTTCGGCCACGCGCCGGCCATCGACCAGATCCTCGCGGAACTCGACCTCGAAGTCCGCATGAACTGCCCGCGCTGCTCCGAGCAGATGGCCAAGAAGGACATGATCGGGCACCTTTGGCAGCAGCACCGCCTCGTCCTCGACGGCCAGCGCGCCCGCGACCCGTTACGCATCCTCGAGGACTGGGTCGTCGACTACGGCCTGGAGAAGGACGCCGACCTGCTCCAGCGCTGCCGCGAGCTGGCGCTGAAGGACGACCCCGCGAAGGGGCTGGTGCGGCTCAATCAACTGATGTTCAAGCACGGCGTGCGCGAACGGGCGCTGCTCGCGGAATTGCAGGCGGAAGCGCACGCGCAGAACGCCAGCCTGTGCCCGCACTGCTTCCAGAACATCCCGATCGGGCACAACCAGCTGCCCGAGCCGCTGGCGGCGTCGAGCCGGCGGCTGCAAGGGTTCGGCTACCGGATCGAGGTGTACGACAGCTTCTTCCTGCCGGGGCTGGAGATCGAGACGCCGACCGAGTACGCCCACCGGGGCCGCGAGCCGGGGCGCGGCCTGTCGCGCGGCGGCATGCTGGTGCTGCTGTTCGGCCCGCTCCTGTTCATCGCCTTCCTGCTGGTCCGCATGCTGACGCGCAGCGGATTCCCGCTGCTCGTCACCTGGGCGCTCGCGCTCGGCATCAGCCTGTCGGCGAGCGGGTTCCTGTTCCTGCTCTGGCCGCGCCCGCCAGCGAGCCGCAGGCGACTTCTGCGCGCCGCGTGGGAGCTGCTCATGCCTGACCTGATCGAGAAGAGCATGGGCCCCAGCGAATGGGCCTTCCTGCACGGGCTGCTGGAGGTCAGCGAGGGCTGCCCGATCGACGGCGGCCTCCTGGTGGAGTGCCACGAGCGCGCCGCCGGGCTGGCGAAGTCGGACGCCGCGGCGCTGGCGTGCCTCAACGCGCTCACGCGCCGCTACTTCGCCGAGCTGGCCCGCGGGCACGACGACGTGGTCGCCGCCGTGCTGGAGCAGGCCGCCTCGTGCTTCGACGGGAAGATGCCGCTCGCCTACGGCGCCGCGCTGCTCAACGACCTGAACCCGGGCAGTGACAACGCGATGTCGAAGGCCGACCGCGTCCGCGTCCGCGTGCTGCTCGCGCACCAGGCGTTCCTCATGGGCCTCGACCTCGACGACTGGCTGAACCTGGGCCGCGTCCATCCCGAGGTGGTGGAGGTCCTCGGCCTCGAGTCGCGCTGGCATTGGGTCCAGTTCCACGCCCTCTGGAACCAGCACAACCAGCGGCCCTGGGACGCCGCCGGCCAGGCGACGCCGATCTTCCTGCTCGCGGAGGCCGACCCCGCCGAGGCCGACATCGCGATGCAGACCGCCGCCGACGTGCTGCTCGTCGTCAGGAACTCCCCCATCCTCGTCGGCAGCAATGGCGTGTCGATCTTCGGCGCCTGCGTCAGCAGCTTCCCCAACGGGACGGAGCT
>JAYSSW010000928.1:0-2947 GCA_043720335.1 Planctomycetia bacterium | reverse complement strand
GCATGTCGTTGCAAGCTCCACGCATCGTTGCGGATTTTCACGGCGGGCTTACGCCGCGCCGCTCGCCGTTGCCTACAAACTTCGCCACCTGGGGTTTTGAAACAGCTTCTGAACGGGGGAAAAGCCTCTCATTCAGGACGCCCCTTTCCCGTCGAAAGGGAAGCAGCTTGCCGAGCGGTGCGAAGCCGGGTGCGCGTCGCCCCGTCGGAACGCCGTTGTTCCCAGGGTTTCGCGTCATTTCCGTGGTTGGCACGCTCGTTGCTCAGTTTTTTTGATTCGCCTCTCGTTCCAGGAAGCTGCATTCGTGACGGACCACCCATTCGGAAGGCCTGACCCATGCACACCATGATCAAGATCACCCTGATGCAGAAATCGAAGCCGCTCCGCGAGTACCACCTCGACGCGCCAGCACGGTGCGTGGTCGGCAGGTCGCACCACTGCACGATCCAGGTGCCGCTGATCGAGGAGTTCGCGGACGTGTCGCGCCGGCACTGCCGTCTGGAGATCGAGCCGGACCTGGTGCGCGTCCGCGACCTCCGCAGCGCGAACGGCACCTACGTCAACGGCGCGATGATCGGACGCCGCGACCCGTCGCTCGACGTCTCCGCCGCGCAGGCGCTGGAGGACTCGGAAGCGGTACTCGAAGGCGCCGGCGAGATCCGCCTTGGCCGCGGCGCGCGGCTGGTCGTCGAGTTCGTCACCGTGGCCGAGGATTCGGTGCAGGACATGCAGACGGTGGTCGGCAAGCCGGCCCGCTGAAACTCTGACTTGAAAAGGAGGCTGCCATGATGGAACTCAACGAAAGCCGCGTGCTGCAGGAGCACGCCGCGCCCGTGTGCGCGGTGGCGTTCGCCCCGGACGGCGCCCGCTTCGCGACCGGCGACGTGGACGGCTGCGTGGTCCTGTGGGACCGCGCCGCGGCGACGCGCGTCGTGCAGTGCCAGGGACATGACGGACCGGTGCGGACGCTGGCGTTCTCGCCGGACGGCGCCACGCTCGCCAGCTCCAGCGGCGGCGAAGGGACGCTGAAGCAGTGGGACGGCCACGACCTCGCTCCGCAGGCGGCTGCCAGCACCCCGCAGGACTGCCCCCTCTGGTTCGCGGCCTGCACCGCGGCCGGACACCACGCCGCCGACGGAGGCCACGAGGATCCCACCGCGACGACCCATGACGGACGCCTGCGCGCCAGCGGCGGCGCGGACGGTTCCATCCAGGTCGTCGAGCCGGCGACCGGACTCGTCCTCGCCAACCTCACCGGGCACGCCGGCGCGGTTCGCGGCGTCGCGTTCTCCCCCGACGGGGCGCTGCTCGTCTCGGCAGGCGACGACACCACGGTCCGCCTCTGGGATCTGATGCCCGCGTCAACGCACGCTCCCAACGGCTCCGAACGCGACGCGCTCGCCCCGTGCACCGCGACGGAGGCCGACGAGACGATGGCCGTCGACTGGGCCATGCCCGAGAAGGCTGCCGCGCCGGCGTGACCGTTGCGAAGCGAAGGACAGATGAAAGATACGGGAGTCGTTCAGCGAGTTGAAAAGCGGCTTCGTCCGGCCCCCCTCTCCCCCCTCTGCAAGCATGGCATCCCGTGGCAACCACTCGGTTGCGGGGTGAGAGGGGTTGGGGGGATGTTCCTCGCTTGATCCCCATCACGATTCTTGGCCTCTGCCAGCGGTTTGCTCCCCTCACCCCCACCCCTCTCCCCCCGCTTTTGCACGTTTCGCGAGCCGACAAGTGATTGCAGCGGGGGAGAGGGGGGACAATCTCCTGCCGCTCGCCCAAAGGAATGAGTCGAAGGTCCAGGCACGCCGGCCCCCGCCTTCTGCGGCTCTATTCGCTTCGCTTCGCAACCACTCTCGTTACAATAGACAGCGACACGAATCAACAGCAGGAGAAACAGGCATGGCTCGGCGAGTGCTGATCGCGGAAGACTCGGAGCTGACCCGCAGGCAGATGAAAACGCTGCTCGAAGCCGACAAGGCCTACCAGGTCGACACGGCGGGCAACGGGGAGGAAGCGCTGGAGCTGCTCGAAAAGCAGCCGTACAGCTTCTTCCTCACCGACCTGCGCATGCCGAAGCTCGACGGCATGAAGCTGATCGAGATGGTCCGCGACAAGCAGCTGCCGGTCACGGTCATCGTCATGACCGGGCACGGCAGCATCGACCAGGCGGTGAGCGCGATCCGGCTGGGGGCGTACGACTTCCTCGCCAAGCCGATCGACATCGACCATCTCCGCATCGTGCTGGAGCGCGCGGGCCGCGAACGCGGGCTGCGCGACGAGGTGCAGCACCTGCGCGAGCGCCTGCAGGGCCGCTTCGCGTTCCAGAACGTGCTGAGCAAAAGCCCGCTGATGCACAGCGTGTTCGAGCTGATCAAGAACCTCGCCGACACGACCGCAACCGTCCTCATCGAAGGCGAGACCGGCACGGGCAAGGAGATGATCGCCCGCGCCATCCACGGCGCGTCGTCGCCGGCGCGGTCGGGGCCTCTCGTCGCCGTCAACTGCGCCGCCCTGCCCGAGCAGCTTCTGGAGAGCGAACTGTTCGGCCACGAGAAAGGCTCGTTCACCGGCGCCGCCCACCAGCGCAAGGGACGCTTCGAGCAGGCGCAGGGAGGGACGCTGTTCCTCGACGAAGTGGGCGACATCCCCGCGTCCATGCAGATCAAGCTCCTCCGCGTGCTGCAGGAACGCCGCTTCGAGCGCGTCGGCAGCACGGAGACCCTGGAAGCCGACGTGCGCGTCGTCGCCGCGACCAACCGGAATTTGGCGCGGCTGGTCCGCAAGGGGCGCTTCCGCGAAGATTTGTTCTATCGGCTCAACGTCGTGAAGATCGACCTGCCGCCGCTGCGCGACCGCACGGAGGACATCCCGCTGCTGGCGGAGCATTTCGCCGCCAAGTTCACCCGCGCGAGCCGCGAGCCGCTGGCCCTGGCGCCGGCGGCGATGG
>JAYSSW010000927.1:0-2947 GCA_043720335.1 Planctomycetia bacterium | reverse complement strand
AGAGCCGTCTCGCGGGAGATTTCGCCCCGGCAGGGGCGACGGAGACTCCATCGCCCCTGCCGGGGCGAATCACTTTTTTCACATCGCAACCACGGGTTGCGCTTCGCTTCACCCGTGGCTACATTCCATTGCCCCTCCGGGGCAAAGACGCCCTCTTCAATGTGGGTGTGGTGAATAGCAGCTTTTGTTCGGCTGAAGGATGTTGGCGTTGGATCCTCTTCACGCCTGGCCTTGCGGGCGCTGAACGGGTAGCCGAGCCGACTTGTTTTTCCCCCGCGATCCACGCTACACTCCCGGCGGAACGGAAGCTCGCAGCCACGGGAGAGGAACCTCATGCCGACCGGCCCGGACACGATCCCCATGCAGCCCGGCGCTGCGATGGATTCGCTGGCGGATCGCCTGGAGCGCGGCGAAATCGTCCCGTTCTCGCCGTGCCCGTTCACGCTCCCCGTCGGCGACGACCTCTCCTTCCTGCTCCACCAACGCATCAAGAGCGCCGTCCACAAGAACATCAGCTACGACCCGGCGACGCAGTCCCTGGCAGGCTTCCGCCAGCGCGCCGACGCCGACCCGCAGCGGTTGCAGCGCCTGCTGCACGGCTTCGGCGACCACGCCAGCGATTGGCTGGCCCGCCTGCTGCCCCGCTACGCCGAACACTGGCAGCGCGACCGCGTCACGCTCCGCACCGAGGAGGAGGCGACCCGCAAGCTGCGCCTCACCGCCCGCAACGACCTGCTCCACTTCGACGCTTTCCCGTCGCGCCCGACCTGCGGCGACCGCATCCTGCGGCTGTTCGTGAACATCAGCCCGGCCGACGACCGCGTGTGGATGACCTCCGACACGTTCGCGACGATCCTCCAGCAGTTCGGCGCCCAGGTCGGCCTGCCCACGCACGCGGACAACCACTGGGCGCGACGCATCGGCCAGGGCATCCTGCGGCTGCTGCAGCCGACCTCCAGCGAGCGCACCGCCTACGACCGCTTCATGCTGAAGCTGCACCACTTCCTGAAAACGAACCTGGAGTACCAGGACCGCGCCCCGCGCCGGATCTGGCACTTCGCGCCCGGCGCCGCCTGGCTGCTGTTCGCGGACGCCGTCGCCCACGCCGAGCTGCGCGGACAGTTCGCCCTGGAGCATTCGTTCTTCATCGCGCCGGCCGGCCTGTCCCGTCCCGACGAGTCCCCCGCGGCCCTTCTCGAAAAAGCGTGCGGCATCCCCGTCCTGAGACGAGCGGCGTGAGCGGAAGGGACGGAGACGAGGGGTTGTCCCACGTCAGGAATCGTTGAAACATCGAAAGCCCAGGGACAGCCGTCCCTGGGTATGGCTTACCCAGGGACGGCTGTCCCTGGGCTTTCATCATTTCTCTTTTGCCGCTGCAAGGCGGGTTCGCGCGGTTCCTGCATCCAGCATTCGCGAAGCGGTTCCCGTTTTCCCCCACTACGGCGTGAAAGCGCTCGTTGGTTTGCGTGGGGCCGATGCGCATGCTACGGTTCCTCTGACCGACGAGGTTTTCCCCGCCTCGCTGTGCCACACCATGGAAAGCTCCCAGAACCATGCTGCAACAAATCTCGCAACAGATCCCGTATCCGCAGGTTTGGCTGCCGCTGGCGCTCGCGCTGGGATGCAGCCTGCTCATGATGTGGGCGGTCCGCCCGGAGAAGTCGCCGCCGGTCAAGGTGCTGGGCGACGAGTTCGACGAGCTGACCGCGGCCGCCGTCTCCGCGCCGGAGCAGCGCAAGGCCCGCCGCCGCCACGGCAACCCGGTGGTGATCCACTACTCGTACCCCGAAGCCCGCAACACCTCGCAGCGCGGCTACGTCATCGACCGCTCGTTGGGGGGGCTCCGCATCGCCACGATGATGGCGCTCAACGACGGCGTGGTGCTCGTGATTCGGCCCGTCGATTGCTCCCCGATGGTTCCGTGGGTCGAGGTCGAGGTCCGCAGCTGCAAGCCGCACACGAACCACCCCGGCGAGTTCGAGGTGGGCTGCGAGTTCGTGAAGTCGCCGCCTTACTCGATCCTGCTGCTGTTCGGATGAGCGACGGGCCGGAACCAGAACGCCTCGAATCCCAGGACCGCGTCCTGGGCTGTCTCGTTTCCATCCCCAGGAAGATGACGCCATGGCTTCGATCTTGAGCAGTTCCCCGCAAGCCGCCGGCGCGCCGGGAGCCGTGACGTGTCCGCGCTGCAAAGCGCCGCTGGTCGATCCGAGCGGCCTGGGCTGGTGCAAGTCGTGCGGCTACTGCAAGTCGCTGGAGGAGGACAAGACGAAGGCCACCCTGGCGGCGCCTCCGGAAAGGAAGGGGCCGCCGTCGCTGGGGGGGCTGACGCAGACGGGGATCGCCGTCACGCATCTGCCGCTCTGGTTCTGGGTGGCGCTGGTCACGACAGTCGCCATCCCGGTCGCGTGCTTCGTGCTGCAGCGCTACTATCCGCTGACGCCGCTGCGCCGCGCGGTCTGGGGAAGCGCACAGCTCGGCGTCGGTTTCTTCGTCATCTTCGTCGGCCAGCTGGCCGCGCTGCTGCGCCTCGCCCACGAGGAGACTTCGCTCGGCTTCAAGGACGCGGTGATCCCCGGCAAGCTGTACGCCCTGATCTGCCACCGCCTGCCCGCGACGCAGCTGCCGCTCTACCTCATCTGCTGGGGCTTCGCCCTCACGATCTCGGCGGCGGCCTGCGTCGGCGGCTACGGGCACTGGTTCAGCTACCTGCCGGGCCGACCCAACGGCCGGCCGCTGCCTCCGAAGTTTTGAGAACCGCTCGTTGTGTCGCGACGATGGTCCGGGTACGATCAGGCCCGCAGCGAACGCGCTGCGGGCTTTTGCTTGCGCAAAGCAGCGTTTCAGGCCCTGAGCCCGAAGCGCCAGCGAGGCGGCCCCGCGCGACGAGCTCAAACCTCGTCGTTTCCCGTTCGACGATGCGCAAGCGAGTCGCGGCTCTCGCTGC
>JAYSSW010000926.1:0-2947 GCA_043720335.1 Planctomycetia bacterium | reverse complement strand
CAGCGGGCGCAGCTCGCCGACGAGGAACAGCGAGCCGCACGCGAGAACCTGGTCGTTGGGCTGGCAGCGCGCGCGGATCGCCTGCACGGCTTCCTGCGGCGTCTCGGTCAGCACGCACGCGGCCCGCTTCTCCGGCGGCACCATCGCCTGAAGCTGCTCGGCGGGCAGGGCGCGCGGGTTGTTCAGGAACCGCGTCAGCACGATGCGGTCGAACACTGGCGCGAGGACCGCCAGCATGCCGACGAGGTCCTTGTCGCGGCTGCCGGCGAAGACGAGCCAGCGCTCGCCACGCAGCGGGAACGACTCTTTCAAGGTTCGCACGACCGCTTCCGCCGAGGCGAGGTTGTGGGCGCCGTCGAGCAGGATGAGCGGCTGGCGTCCGACGATCTCCATGCGCGCGGGCCAGCGGACGGTCGCCAAGCCGTCGCGCACCGAATGGTCACGGATCGGCGTCCCCAGGCGGCGCAGCTCCTCGACGGCGGCGACGACGACGGCGGCGTTCGACGCCTGGTGCGCGCCGATAAGCTTCAGCGTCATCGCCGGCCAGTCGCGCTGGCGGGTTCGCACCTGCACCGTGGGCCAGCGTTCCACCGTGCCATCGAACAGGCCCGGCTCAGTGCGGGCGTGGAAGTCAGCGTCGATCTGGAGCAGCGGTGAACGGCGCTCGCGGCAGGTCGCTTCGATGACGCGCCGCGACTCGTCGCCGCGCACGCCGCTGACGCAGGGGCGGCCCGGCTTCACGATGCCGGCTTTCTCCATCGCGATCTCGGCGAGCGTGTTGCCCAGGAACTGCATGTGGTCGAAGCTGATGCTGGTGATGATCGACAGCAGCGGCGTGCACACGTTGGTGGTGTCGAAGCGGCCGCCGAGTCCGACTTCGACGACGCCGAAGTCGCAGCGTCGACGTACGAAGTGGAGGAAGCCGATCGCGGTGCCGATCTCGAAGAACGTGAGCTCGGGTTCGAGGCTCGGCCTGGAGCGAGTGTTGAAGTGGCAGGCGTCGCGGATCTCGGTCAGATGCGTGGTCAGCTCGGCCTGGCTGATCGGGACTTGATCGACCTGGACGCGCTCGGCCACATGGCCGAGGTGGGGCGAAGTGAACAGGCCGACACGGAAACCCTCGGTTTGGAGGATGTTGGCGAGCATGGCGGAGACGGAGCCTTTGCCCTTGCTGCCCGCGACGTGGATGAAGCGGAAGCGGTCCTGCGGGTCGCCGAGCCAGTGGAGCAGGGTGCGCATGCGGTCCAGCTTGAGGTCGCCGATCTGCGGGGGGCGCTGCTCATAGTTGATGCGTCGGAACCAGAACGGCATGGCCTCGTCGTCGGTCATGCGGACACCTGTGTGCGGGGGGGAGCCTGTCGTGGCGAACAGCGATGGATAATCCCCAGGTCAGCATGCACGGCGTCCGCCTCGCCGCGCGGACCGCTCTCAGGATCGTACGACTTCCCGCTCCGCTCGGCCCGGCGTCCCCGCGAGTTGCGGTTCCGCGAGTCTCGCCGGAGCGATGCCTGTCTTGCTTCGTGTCCCTTCGTGCTCCTTCGTGGTTCCGATCATTCCCGCTGCCACGCGCTTGACCCGTCGCGGGCTTCTGCGATAATCGTCCGGGTACGTTCCCACCACCCGCGAGGACTGCCTCCGATGCTGCGCTCCGCCTGTCTCGCCATGCTTCTCTGCACGTCCTTCGCGTCCGCCGACAACTGGGACCGCTTCCACGGCCCCAACGGCGCCGGCGCCTCCCACGAGAAGAACATCCCCGTCGTGTTCGACAAAGGCAGCCTGCTCTGGAAGGTGAAGCTGCCCGGCGTCGGCAACTCCAGCCCCGTCATCTGGGGCCGGAACCTCTTCGTCCAGGCCGCCGCCGCCAACGGCGCCGACCGCAAGCTCCTCTGCATCGACACCCGCACCGGCGAAACCCGCTGGACCTACCAGCTGCCCGGCGTGAAGGCCCACACCCACGGCATGAACACCCTCGCCTCCGCGACCCCGGCCGTCGACGGCGACGCCATCTACGTCCCCTTCTGGAACGGCAAGGACGTGATCGTCACCGCCATCAGCTTCAAGGGCGAGGAGCTGTGGAAGAAGAACCTCGGCCCGTTCTTCAGCCAGCACGGCGCCGGGGCGTCGCCGATCCTCTACAAGGACAAGCTGATCCTCGCCAACGACATGGACAAGCTCGACAAGGACAAGTTCCCGGTGCCGGTGAAGAACCCGTCGCTGCTGGTGGCGTTCGACAAGACGAACGGGTCGGTGCTGTGGGAGGTGCCTCGCGAGCCGTACCGGGCGTGCTACTCGGCCCCGTTCCTGCTGGAGAAGCCGGGGGCCGAGCCGGAGCTGGTGGTGACGAGCACGACGGCGATCACCAGCTACCACCCGGCGACCGGGGCGAAGAACTGGGACTGGAAATGGGACTTCGGCGGCAAGGCGCCGCTGCGCACGATCGCGTCGACGATCCTCGTCGACGGCATGCTGCTGGCCGCGGCGGGTGACGGCGGCGGCGACCGCCACGCCGTCGGCATCTCCTTGAAAGGAAACGGCAAGGACGCCAAGCCCACCACCGCCTGGCAGAACAAGAAGGAGTTCCCGTACGTCCCCTGCCTGGTCCACCAGGGGGAGCAGGTCTACTTCGTCAACGACGCCGGCTTCGCGGGCTGCTACGACGCCAAGACCGGCAGGAAGCACTTCTACGTCCGCCTGCCCGACGCCAAGTTCACCGCCTCGCCGGTCCTGATCGACGCCAAGGTCTACGCCTGCAGCGAGGAGGGCGACGTCTTCGTCTTCGCCGCCGAAACGAAGTACACCCCGCTCGCCAAGAACGCGATCGGCGAGCGCATCCGCGCCACGCCCGCCGTCGCCGACGGCCGGCTGTTCATCCGCGGGCAGGAGCATCTGTACTGCTACGGCAAGGGGAAGTGAAGGCGGCGCTCACTTCAAGCCGCGTCGGTCCATT